>DUEF01000024.1 GCA_011176555.1 Caldilineae bacterium | reverse complement strand
TCCACCAAATCGGGCCGAACCGGGCGCAGCGCCAGCGTGTCTTCAGGATTGGTGGTGATGGCGAGATCGACCGTCCTGGCCAACATGTTCGTCACCCGGCGGCGCAAACCCAGCCAGTGCGCCTTGGGGAAGAGGTAGGGAACCAGTAGATCATGAAAAGTGACGGCGGTCAGTGCTTGCGAATGATGCGACCGCCGCGGCCACAGGTTGATGGCCGGGTGCATGCCGTACGCGGCGGTCTGGTACTGGATATGGACGACATCGGGCCGCCAATCACCCACAACTTTATCCAGTTCCGACCAGACCTGCCAGCCCCAGCGTTCGATCCGGGGAAAGACCTCGATGCCTGGCTCCACCCAGCCTTTGGTGGCGTCGACCGAAGTCACCACCCCGACCTCATGGCCCAGTCCGACCAGCGCCCGGCCCAATTCCCGCGTGTAATCGGCCACGCCGCCTTGCATGGGCGGGTATTCGCCGGTGATGAAGAGGATGCGAAGGTTGCTGAGATTAGTCAATTTGGAAACGAGGGAGCGTACTATTGCGCCGCGAACAGGGCGATAAATTCATCCGGGCGCAAGATGTTGATGTCTTGGATAGTGTATCCACTGTGGTTGCAATTGAAGAGAGGGCTGAATTTGAGTTGATAATGTATGGGTGCCGAAAACCAACCGGCATTCAGGAAAGCATCTCTCATGACAAGCCTAACAACAGAACGACGAGGTGTCAACACCAAGCCGATCTTTGCAGAGACCATCGTCAAGGTGCAGGGAGAAATGGTGAAACGCTTGGAACAAGAGGTGGAGCGGAAGATAAAAGAAAGCATAACAGCAATGTTGCAGTGATCGGCCTACACGGATTCTGCTGGATCTTCTGGCGCTCACACTGACAGTTCTTTCCGTTCTCTTCCGGGCTGAACAGTTGGCCAATGGCCTCAGTTTGCTGGCGATAGGCGTGCTGGTATGGGCTGTGTACTGGTGAGCGGTGCAATCAGTGGCTCGACGGTTCGGTATGTTGGCTATCCTCCAATCGATAAGGATATCGGTATGCCAGCGCCCGCTATGGGAATACTCAGCGGGAGTCCTGCAAGGTGAGTGGTAGGAAGAGTGGGCGCGTGCTGCCGATGGTTGTGCTTCTGACGGCGGTCGCCTTGCTGTCATAGCGCACATTGCCGGTGATCCTGTAGGAACCCGGCGCTGTGCCGGTCGTGTTCCAGACATCATCGAAGCGGACGCTCTCGCCCGGCATGAGACCGGCGATATCGTGCCGGAATTCCTGGATGGCCTCTCCGTTGGCGGTTTGCACTTTGATCACAGCCACGCCCTTGATGGGAACAGTTCCGGTATTTGCGAAGGCCAGGGAAACGGCGATCTTGTCGCCAATATCGAAGATCCTGGGCGTCACCGTAAGCTGGGAAATCTGTCCCGAGGAGACGCCCAGCACGAACGACTGTGTTTTACTGTCCAAGAGGTCGCCGTTCAGGTCTCGAATGGCCACCTCCACCTGATAAGCGCCGGGGGCAAAGCCGTTGCTATCCCATGCCACCGAGGCGGAGGCCAGTCCCTGCACTTCCTGCAGCGTGCGCAGGGGCAGGCCTGCAATCAATTCCCCGGATGTGTCGGAGTTGATCCTGGCGTCGACGATCAGATCCATGGGGATGGAGGATGCGTTGAAAAGGTGCATATCGGCGATGATGGGCTGCCCCTGCTCGTAAGCGATCTTGTCCGTCTTCAGCTCGGTCAGAGCGACATCGGGCTCCGCATAGCGGATGTCGAAGGTGTAGTCCTGGTAGAACCTGACGTTGGTGGTGGGGTGATGGTAGTAGAAGGGATAGATGGTGATGGTCAGGATCTTCGAACCATCGGGGTTGAAGGCGGTGCGCCAGGCGAAATCTTGGTCCGGCCACCAATCCTCCGTCTCTGGCGCCTGCTGGATGTTCGAGGCATCGCCGTCGATGCCCGGAACGGCGTCAGGCAAATTCAGGCCGGTGTCCGTGCTGAGGCCGCCCCTTTTGGCAAGGGTGACATCCTGGATCGAGTATTCTTTGGGGAAATCGATGTGGATGTTGTAGGAGGGGACGATGGGCTTGTTGGGCGCCAGGATCAGGTCTCCGCCAGGGATCTCTGCGCGATGTTCGCCTTTCCATTCGCTGGCCACATAATTGGGGATGGTGACATTGATGGATTTGATAGGCCCGGCTAGCGTTTCGGTGTGTCTGGAACCGGCGGCCGCCGCCTGTTCTTGGCTTCCTGTAGCCGACCATGTGGGTTCCAGTTTGGGGTCGCCATAGAGGTGGTAGATGGCGCAGTGGTAACGGTTGTAGCCCGGGTCCCAGAGATATGTATTGACGCCCAGGCGGTGTATTTTGGCGTGTTTGTGGGCCGAACCCACGGTCTCGCCAGGCTCGAACCTACTGAAATAGTTCTCTGCCATGCGCGTACTCCAGGGCGAGAAGCCAATCTCGGTGGCGCCGATATAGCTGGAGGCGCCGCGGTCCAGGAATGCTTCAGCCAGCGAATGACCATCGGCATATCGCCCTGTCAGGCAGGACTTGGCATAGACCAAGGGCCGGGCGCGTCCGGGGCTGAATCTGTCGTCGACGTCGCCGGCGCCGACGACATCCCACACATTCCAGTTGCCGTGGCCGGCCATGAAGATGACATCTGTATTGGCGTCATGGTTGAAGAATTCGGTCAAGCTGGGGGTGTGCTGTTCGGTCACCGAAAAGCCTTCGCCTCTCAAGGTGTCGGCGACGCTGTCCCTCCCTTCGGTGAAGTCTACATCGCTTGAATCACCGCTGGGACCACGGTTGCTGCCGCTGGTGGCATAGGCGTGGGAGTTGTCGAACTCCTTGTCTCCCCGCAGGACATCGATACTGGCTTGCAGAGGGTTCTGCAACTGGGCGGCGCTATCGCCAACGATGCGGCCGATGGACAGTTCCGGATAGTTGGCGTTTCCACTGGTGCTGGCGTAATTCCGGTCGCTGAAATCGACGTCGCCGGCGTCGCTGCCTGTCAGGTCCCACGAGAAGGAAAAGGCGGGGATGATCTCGGTTTCGCCCACAAGCAGCAAATAGCCTTCGCTCGTCCAGTCGTCGGTCATTCTCGCAGCCCATTCACCCGATTCGTTGATCAATGAATCGAGCGTGTGGCCGTCGCCGGGCGTTGCGCCATAGCTCATGGACAGGATCTCGGCATTCCCCATATCCCGCCCACCTGATGGAACCCCACGGGTGATGATGATCTCTTCATAGCCACCGGCGAAGACATCGGCGACGGTGAGGCCGTCTCCAGGCAGGAGGAAATAGCTGAGTTCGGAGACTAATTCAAAACGGTCGGGACCAGGATCGTGGCTATAGATGAAGATCTTGTCTTCGTTCTCGTCCGCCAGGATGATTTCCTCTCTGGCATCACCCCAGACGTCGCCGACCGTCAGGATATCTTCGGGAGCCAGGGCATGGGCGATGCTGTGTTCCGATTGGAGATGATCATTACCTGGCACCTTAGTGTAGCCATCGATCGTGTCGTCATCGATATGAGCGATGATAATTCGTTCCAGATCGCTGGCAAAAACCCGACCCACGGCCAGGCTGTCGCCGGTCCGGAAGGGGACCCGATAGGTATCGCTGGGCGTGCCGGAAAAGTGCCGGTGGACGTCGATCTCCCCTGTACACACCGAGGGGTTGTCACAGGCATCGACGACCAGGACTTCCTCTTCCCAGTAATCGCTGCCAAGCAGCAGGACATTGCCTACGGCAAAGGCGTCGCCGGTGTCCGCCCGGTACCTGCTGGAAAACTCGAATGTTTCGAACTCTACCGAGTGTGGCGTGTATTCGTACTGGTAGACGGTGATCCGCCCCGTGTCACCGTCGGCCACCACGATTTCGGCGCGATCGTGCATATCGCCCGTGGAATCCTCGTCATTGGCATTGCCTACGGTGATCGCATCCCCGCTATTCAAATCATGGGCAATCGGCAATTGGCTATCCGCCTCAATGAATAGCTCTTCGCTTGCGTTGTAGACCCTGATCAGATCGGCGCTGAGGTCACCGAGGATGATCTCGTCGGTGGCAGCGCTCCCGAACAGATGCCCGCCGATAGGGGCCAATGGGTCACCATGCTCGAAGCTGGTGACGAGCGTATGGTAGCTGTTGAAATAGCCGAGTACGCCATTCTGAAGCGTGGCCAACTCCGCCATTTTGTCCAGCACCCCATTGGCTTCATCTGCATCATACAGCCCCAGCAGATTGTAAGGGTTGGTGACGAGAAGGTAGTCTGAGGCTCCGGTGGCGTCATCCACCATATCCGCAAAATGAGCACTCTCTTCGGCCGGCAAGGTGAAGCTATCATGATAGGCGTGGCCGTAAGCATCGCGATAGCTGATTTCAGCGGTCACGCCCTCCGGTCCATAATTTGCCGAACCGGGATAAAGGATGGGAACAGCCTGGTAGGTAATGGCCAGGCTATCACCGGCATACAGCCGAAAACCCGGCTCAACGGATATCGCGACTTCGCTGGCATTGTCACGAGTCGAGTAGCGAGATGTGACGCTGGCATGGGCGGTATCCTTGTCAATGACTTGCAGGCCGTAGTCCAACGATAGGTAGGTGAACTCGTCGAGTATCGCCACTTCATTGATGTCTTCCGCCTCGTTGCTGATGGTCACCGTGATATCGAAGTAGTTGTCTGTGGCCGTGACCTCTCGGGTGACGACGATTTCCGGTCTGGGACGCACCACCTGAACCGTGTGGGTTTCCGAATAGACGCACCCATCGTGGAAATAGGCCTTGACCATGACCGGGTGGTCGCCCACGGCGATGCCGCTGGCGTCCCAATCCAGGCGATGTATGGTCAGGTCGGCGGTTGAGTTGTAGACTCGAATGTCATCGACCCAGAACTCCATTCGATCCACCGCTGTGCCCTGAATCCCATAAACAGGGTGACCGAGGGCGCGGGATGCGGCTGTAAGCAGCACCTCCTCCCATTCGGTGACGCTTGCCTCAACCTCGATATTTATCCTTGTGCCCGGCTCGGCCACAGCGCCACTGGTGGAGACCAGATAGCCATCGTAGGGGCTGCGAAAGAAGAACTCGGCCGGGGGACTGCAGATGCGCGGGGCCAGGAAGTCGAGCGTGCCCAAGGTCATCGTGCCGTCGTCAGTAATGGCTCTTGCCTGAATGACCTGATCTTCAAAATAGGCGTCACGTACCATGACCGTATAATCAGGAGCCAGGTAGGCGGGATTGAGGCTAAAGCGGAAGGGCGCTGAGTAGTCTGTCTCTACCAGCTTTCCATTCCGGAGAAACTCAACCCTGTCTGCCGTCGCATCTTCGGCCATTTCGGCCAGGAACTCTGGCGGCAGATCCCGGTTCATAGCGCCCAGGAAGGCGATTTTCGGCCGGGCTCCGCCGGCAAAAGCCTCGGTCTCAAAGAATCCCTCCGCACTGGTGACGCTGTTGCCGCTGGCGTCGGTGGATTCCACGAGATAGTGGTAGGTGGTGGCCGGGCTCAAGGTGGTCAGGGCGATGCTGTGATCTCGTTTGAGTTTCATGTCCGCCGATTGCTTCCCGTACTCGCCGGCCTGTTGGTCATACTTGACGACGCCGTCGCTATCTTCGTCGGTGGTCCATGAAATCAAGGCCGAGGTTTCGGTGATCTTCGAAACGGTGGGGCCGGTGATGATGTTCGGAGCTGTCGAGTCGCATCGCCAGATCTCTTCGGTGCAGTTGTTGTTCTCGTCCGCTTCGGCGATGGTGTTCTTGTCGTCGGCGCAGATATTGATGTTGTGCTCAAAGACTGAACACGTCCAGCCGAAAACGAAACAGCGGTTAAGCCTTTCACCGGGCGTTAGCTCCCGGTCGATGAGGTCTATGGCCGTGGGTTTCCCATCTATGATCAGGACTGTCTCGTGTCCTTTGGACGCCATATGTTTGCCATCGTTCATGATCTGGTAGCATATCTGGCCGTCCTGGTCCCACACATCCGTCACGATCAGATCAGGCAGATCGCCAGACGGGGTCGGAGTGGGCGTTGGCATCTCGTAGCTGACGATCAGGTACGGCCGATCTGTATTGGCATCGGCCGAGTGGAAGCTTCTCAAGAAATAAGCTCCGCTCTCCGGCCCCCTCAGTTCCAGCCCGAAATTGGGATCGGTAGAGAATTTACGGTTGATCCAGTGGTCTTGCACCAGCCTGGTCACATCCCAGCCCTTCCAGCCGGGTTTGGAGTCCATGTTGATATCGGAGTAGGGTTTGGAGGTGGGCTTTTTGTTCCAGGTGACCGAGTTGTTTTCCCAAGGGGAGGTCAGGCGGCGCAGTTGCATGGAGACGACGTTCAGCCCCTGGGCTTCGTGTAGATGGGCTTTGAAAGCGGCGCTTGTGATGATGGCCTCTGCGGGAATGGAGGAGAGATCGAAACCCACATAAGAGCGTCGATCATCCGGGAATTCCCTACCATCCAGGTTCTGTACATCCAATTTGATGGCGCTGCCGAAGTTGCTGGTTGGGGCCACTTCAGAAATGTAAGCATCTGCCACCGCATCGAAGCGCACGGGCGTCCCTGCAGGAGATGCGATGTCTGATACGGCCCGTACTCTCTGTGGCGAATTTCCCAGACCGAGCATGCTGGCGATGGCCAATACGAATCCACTCAACAGAACGAGCACGGTGAGTTCGGTTTTCATTTTTCCACCTCCTGATAGTGCAAAAAAGAGGGCGATTCTATCCCTATTGTCAGCGCATTACCGATTCCATCAGTAGCCAAGGTGAACTGACCGTTTGATAGTACAGACAGTATAGCATGACCGGTGTATGGCGATCCAGTCAATTGATTTCGAACAATTCCCCAACTTGAGTTTCCGGTAAAACGAGAGCAAGTTGAGTCGCCGCAGGTTCCCCACTGCGGTTAGGTGAGGATGTTGCCTGCGAGCGCGCCAATTTAGGCAAACGACGACAACTGCGATGCAGCCGCCAAAACGCTATCCAGACTACTACCAGAGGCTATTTTTTTTCAGATAGGGAGGCGAGGCAATTAGGGGGAGAGGGTCATCACCGCAACCCCGACCGCAGCACCTTCCCATATTCCCGCATCCGCTCGACCCGCAGCGGTCGCTTGTGCCCCACCAGCCATTTCAACCCCTCGCGCAGCCACTGGACCCCGAACGTGGCCAGCAGCCACCAGCGCAGGGCCTCGGCCCAGCAGTTGCCGTGGTACTTGCGGGTGTAGCGCACCCGGCTGCTGAAGAAACGGATGTGCCGCGCGGCCACCACCTGTTCGCTGGACTTGCCCTCGTGGTGGATGATCTCGGCCGCGGGATCGTACTGCACCTGCCAGCCCGCGTCCACCGCCCGTTTGCACCAATCCAGCTCCTCCGAGTACATGAAAAAGCCCTCGTCCAGGCCGCCGATGTCCTCGTAGGCCTGGCGGCGGACGAACAGGGCCGCGCCCACCAACCAATCGACCTGCTGGGGGACGTCGTCGGGGACGTCGGCCAGATAGTAGCGACCAAAGAGGGGCAGGCCCGGAAACCACTGCTGGATGATCGTACTCTCGGTGAAGAGCGTGGCCAGGGTGGGAAAACGGCGGCGGCTGGGTTGGATGCCGCCATCGCCGAAGCGAAGCTTTGGCCCCACGATGCCGACCTGGGGGTGCTCGCTGAGAAAATGGTGGAGTTCAGCGATGCTGCCCGGATGCGGCTCCGTGTCCGGGTTCAGCAAAAAGAGGAAATCGCCGTGCGCCGCGGCCAGCGCCTGATTGTTCCCGCCCGTAAAGCCTCGATTCTCGCGATTGGCGATCACCCGCACCTCTGGATGCCGTTCCCGCACCGCCTCCACCGTGCCATCGCTGCTGGCGTTATCAACCACGATGGTCTCGAAGGTGAGACCCTCCCCCACCGCCGCCGGCAGCGCCGCCAAACAGCGCAGCAGCAGGTCCCGCACGTTCCAGGAGACGATGAGGATGGAAATGTTTGGTGGCAGGTGACTGTCACCTTCAGACTGGAAATCTTCTATCATCGCCTCTGCCCATTCCAGTGCATCCCTCTCGTGTGCTTCATCTTGAGCCATCGATTTGTAACCGGATTCCAAATCGGAGCACATTTCAAAACTCCCTCTCAACCACATACCGGGCGATGTCCTCCAGCGCGTCGCGGTGGGGGGCGGGCGGCAGGATGGCGAGATCGGCGATGGCCTGCTGCACGAATGATTCCGCCTCGGCCCGCGCTTCGGCGATGGCGTCCGACGAACGGATCATGGCCACCACTTCCGCCACCGCCTCATCACTGCTGGGGCCGCCATCCGCCAGCGCCATCAGGGCGTCGCGGCGTTCCGGCTTTTGGATGTAGTAGTACACCGGCAGGGTGATGATGCCGGCGCGTAGATCGGAACCGGCCGGCTTGCCCAGGGTCGTGTCGTCGGCCACGAAATCGAGGATGTCATCGACGATCTGAAAGGCCATGCCCAGGTTGTTGCCATACGAGCGCAGGGCTTCCTCCTCTTCCGCTGGCGCCGCGCCCAAGATGGCGGCGGTCTGCGTCGCCAGCTCGAACAGGGCCGCGGTTTTGCCGTAGATGCGGGTGTAGTAGCCTTCCTTGGCCTGGCTCCAATCGCGGGCGGTGAAGGCCTGTCGCAATTCGCCATCGACGATGGTGTCCAGCGTTTCCGCGAAGCGGGAGATGATGCGGGGGTTTTCGGTTTCGGCCACCAGCGCCGCGGCCCGTGAGAAGAAGAAATCACCGGCCATGATCGTGCTGTCCGGCGTCCACACCGCGTTGAGGGTGGATTGCCCGCGACGCAAAAACGCGCCATCGATGACGTCATCGTGCACGAGGGTGGCGGTGTGCAGGGCTTCTACTGCCGCGGCCAGGCTGATCAAACGGCTGTGTTGCCTGGGAGGATGGAAGCGCGCGGCCAGCAGAACCAGCATGGGGCGCACGCGTTTACCCCCGCTCTGGATCAGGGCGGCCAGGACTTCGGCCAGGGGAGGGTAAGCGCCGCCGACTTTTTTGAGCATCTGTTGCTCGACGACAGCGAGATCGTCGGTGACGAGGGCTTGGGCGGTTTGGAGAGACATGGAGCGGAGAGCGGAGATCAGTAGGGGCGCACCCTGGCGGTCGCCCGGAAGTCAGAGATCGGCAGTCGGGAGATCGTAAAACGCTTGGGCGGTGGCGGAAGTGATCTCCGCAACTTGTTCGACAGGCATTTCCCACAGTTCGGCCAGTTTTTCGGCGACGAGACGGACGCGGGCCGGTTCGTTGCGCTTGCCACGGAAGGGATGAGGCGTGAGGTAGGGGGCGTCGGTCTCGATCATCAGGCGGTCGGGGCGAAGATGAGGGACGAGCGAGTGCAACTGGCGGGCGTTTTTGAAGGTGACGGGACCGGCCAGGCTGAGGATGAAGCCCCAGTCGTAAGCTTCCTCGGCCATCGCCAGATCGCCGGAGAAGCTGTGCAGGACGCCGGGGAAGGGGCGCCGCGCCAGGGGCGAGCCGGGCAAACTGCCGTCTTGCACCCAGGCTCGTAACTGCGCCCGCACATCGTCGTGGGCCTCGCGGTCGTGGATGACCACGGGCAGCCCCAGGGCCGCGGCCAGATCCAATTGCTGCTGGAAGACTTCCTTTTGACGGTCGGGCGGGGTCGCGTCCCAGTAATAGTCCAGGCCGATCTCGCCGATGGCCACCACTTTCGGGTGCCTGGCCAGCTCGCTCAACTCGGCCAGCGTCTCCGGCCCGAAATCCTGGCAATCGTTGGGATGCACGCCCACCGTCGCGTACACCTGGGGATAGCGCTCGGCCAGAGCGATGGCCGCGCGGCTGCTGGGCAAATCCACCCCCTGCGTGACGATGGCGACCAGCCCCGTTTCCGCCGCCCGCGCTATCACTTCATCTCGATCATCGTCGAAATGTGGGAGGTCGAGGTGGCAATGGGAATCAATAAGAATGGTCAATGGCTAATTGTCAACTGTCAATGGTCAATCCCGCCATTTTCATGCCGTCGGCGAGGATGGCCGGGACTTTGTCGCCGTGGGTGGTTTCGCAGTAGACGCGAATCAGGGGTTCGGTGCCGCTGAAGCGCACCAACAGCCAGCCGCCATCTTCCAACACAAATTTGTAGCCATCGACTGTGATTTTGTCGGTGCAGCGCAGGCCGCCGATGGTCTCTGGTTGGACTGCGTCCAAGCGGGCCTTGGCCTCGGCTTTGAATTCGTTCGAGGGCAGGCGGGTGTCGATGCGGTCGTAGTAGTGCGGGCCGCCGACCATGTCGAAGAGCCGGTCGAGCAACTGGGTGGGTTTGAGGCCGGTCTGCACCAGCAGGTCGAGCAAGAAGAGATTGGCGAGAATGCCGTCGCGTTCGGGCACGTGGCCGTGGAAGGCGTAACCGCCGCTTTCCTCGCCGCCGATCAGCGCGTCCACCTCCATCATCTTGGGGGCGATGTACTTGAAGCCGACGCCGGTTTGATACACGGGGACGCCGAAGCGCTCGCCCAGTTTTTCCAGCATGGATGTGGTGCTCAGGGTCTTGACGATGGGGCCGCGCTCGCCCCGGACATCGAGAAGATACATGACCAGCAGGCCGAAAACCCGCAACTGATTGACGAATTCGCCATGTTCATCGCCGAATCCGCAGCGATCCGCGTCCCCATCCATGATGCAGACGCAATCGGCGTTGTTGGCCACGCCCGCGGCCAGCCCGGCGTCCACATTGGGAGGGATGGGCTCGGGGCGCTGCATTTCGGGGAAAATGGGGTTGCGCTCCGCGTGGATCTCGATCACTTTCGTGCTCCCGCCCGCCAGTAATTCACTCAACCAGCCGGCGCCGTTGCCCCACATGTCATCCACCACCACTGTCAGGCCGGCGTCGCGAATCGGTTGGAGATCGATCAGGCGGTCGAGTTGAGCGATGTAGGCGGGTTTAGGATCGAACAGTTGCACGGAGCCGCGCGCCACCGCGTCATCGAAGCGCAGTCGCAGGACATCCGCCAAACTGTCGGGGATGGCGGCCTCGATCTGCTTGAGCCCGGCCGGCGCGATGGCTCCGCCGAATTGATCCCGCACTTTGAAGCCGTTGTCTGCGGGCGGGTTGTGGCTGGCGGTGATGTTGATGGCGGCGATGGCCTTGCGCGCGACGACGCTGTAGGAAATGACGGGGGTGGGGGTTCCGGCGCCGCAAAAATGCACGGGGATGTCATTTCCGGCCAGCACCTCAGCCACGGCCGTGGTGAAATCCTCGGCGCCAAAACGCTTGTCACCGCCCACGACAACGCCCTGCTGCACCTGTTCCGGCGAGTAGGTCGTTTTCAGATAATTGGCGAAGCCCTGCGTGCAGCGCCGCAGGTTGGCGAATGTGTAGTCTTCGGCGATCTTGCCGCGCCAGCCGTCGGTTCCGAATTTGATTTTGTAGGTCATGGGGATTGTTACCAATTGATGTTCGGCGAAGTGCGATGGGGTTCTGTTGTTTCCAGGTTGGCCAGATCAGCATCGACCATCAACTTGACCAGTTCCTCGAAAGTGACTGTGGGCTCCCAGCCTAGCTCCTTCCGGGCTTTCGACGCGTCTCCGACCAGCAAGTCCACCTCGGCCGGGCGATAGTAGCGGGGATCGATCACGACGTATTCCTCCCAATCCAGGCCGACGTGCTCGAAGGCGATGCGCACGAATTCGCCGATTTCGTGGGTTTCGCCCGTGGCCAGTACGTAATCGTCGGGCTCGTCTTGTTGGAGCATCAGCCACATGCCTTTCACGTAATCTGGGGCGTAGCCCCAATCGCGCCGGGATTTCAGATTGCCCAATCGCAGTTCGCTGGAAAGTCCGGCGACGATACGGGCAACGCCGTGCGACACTTTGCGGGGCAGGAATTCGAGGCCGCGCCGTGGGCCTTCGTGGTTGAACAGGATGCCGGAGACCGCGAACATGTCGTAGCTTTCGCGGTAGTTGACGGTGATCCAGTGCCCGTACATTTTGGCCACGCCGTACGGGCTGCGGGGCCAGAATGGCGTCGTCTCCCGCTGTGGCACTTCCCGCACTTTGCCGAACATCTCGCTGCTGGAGGCCTGGTAGAAGCGGATGTTTTGATCGACGATGCGGATGGCGTCCAACACGCGGGTGACGCCCAGGGCGGTCACCTCGCCGGTGAGAATCGGCTGTTTCCAGGAGGTGGGGACGAAGGATTGGGCCGCCAGGTTGTAGACTTCGTCAGGGCGGTGTTCTTCTAGCAAATGGATCAAGCTGGAAAGGTCGATCAGGTCGCCGTGGACGATTTGGATGCGGTCCTGGATGTGCTTGATGCGGCTGAAGTTGCCGGTGCTGCTGCGGCGTACGACGCCGATCACCTCGTAGCCTTTTTCCAATAAGAAATCGGCCAAATGTGAACCGTCTTGGCCGGTGATTCCGGTGATGAGTGCTTTTGGCATGGATCATTCCTCGTTGAATGATGTGTCGGGCATCCCCGGATTGATGAACCTTCAATAAATAATCAGGTAACCAAGACCTCCGGGAGGTGGCGATGAAATGTCGCCATTTCCGAAAGATTTAACTGGCGAAGCGCCTGTCTTTCAACAAGAATCCTTGCCGCCACCTCCCGGAGGTCGATCCAACCTAT
>DUEF01000239.1 GCA_011176555.1 Caldilineae bacterium | reverse complement strand
TCCCGAATCCTACCTGCTCGACTATCTCTCGGATCGCGAGCTGCTGCTGATCCTGGATGGCTTCGATCATGTGTTAAGCGATGGTTCGCAGCGCTTGCTCAAACGTCTCCTCGAAGGCGCACCCGACTTGCGCTTGCTCGTCACCTCCAGGCGGCGCCTGAGTTTAGCTGCCGAGCATATCATTGAATTGCATGGCCTTGCTTATCCGACCACAGCGGACATCGAGGACGCCGCCGAATACGCTGCCGTTAAGTTGTTCTACCATCAGGCCCGGCGACTGCGCCCTGATTTCACGGCTACACCGGCGGAGATGGCGGCCATTGTCGAGATCTGCCAATTGGTGCAGGGCATGCCCCTGGGCCTGGCACTGGCCGCCAGTTGGGTGCGCATGTTCGACTGCGCCACGATTCGGGACAGGATCAACGAGAATATCGATTTGCTGGATACCGGTCAGCCCGACGAATATGGCCGGGACCGCAGCCTCCGGGCCACATTCGACTACACCTGGGCATCCCTGTCGCCCGACGAGCGGCGCGCCTTGCGGCGAATGGCCGTTTTCCGGGGCCCCTTCGATATCGCCGCCGCAGAACATGTGGCAACGGCCGGTCCGGTGTTGCTGCAAAACCTGGTCGACCGATCCCTGCTCAGGAGCGATGGACACAATCTGTGGTCGCTGCATTCCCTCTTCCGGCAGTACTGCGCCGAAAAACTGGCCCAGCATGAGCCCGACCGCCAGTCTGCACTCCGGCGCCATACCGAATACTACGTGCGCTTGGTGCAAGACGCCGCCGTTACCCTACGCCAGGCCCGGCGCCAGGGAGAATGCGCCGATCCGGAAAGACAACAGCTGCGGCAAGAGATCGACAATGTCCGCGCCACTTGGGAGCGCCTCTACACCTCTCCTGAACTGACATCGGCAGAACGAACCATCCAGTTTGTGAATGATTACGGCCTTTTCCTCTTCCGTGAAAGTTGGTACCATGAAGCAACGCTGCTATACACGCAGGCATTGGCCCAGATTGAGACAGAACCGGTGGTCGAAGGCAGGTGGCGGGGGGAGCTGGCCAGGGCCTATCTGGGTTTAGGACAGTCGGAAAAAGCGAATGAACTATTTGTCGAGGCTTTGGCCAGATTGGGACAACCAGCACCAAGACAGGGAAAACAGTTGCAATTACAATTGTTGCGGCAACTGCTCCAGCAGATCCGCTACCATTTCATCCCCGGCTCCGGCCCATCTTCACCCGAAGCCGCTCAACTCGCTTCAGAGGCGATCCAAGTCTACGACCGACTGAGTCGCACCTACTATTACGCCGGCCAGCCCCAAGCCTTTAGCTACTGCGCCTTGCGATCGCTCAATCTCGCCGAGCAGGCGAATATCCAGGCTGCCAGGGCGCGTGGTTATGCCAACCTATGCCTGGGATTAGGGTTTCTCCGCAATCACTATCGGGCGGAGCGTTATCTCGAACAGGCGCATGACATCGCCGCGACCCTGGACGATGCCCCCTCGCGAGCTTATGTGCACCTGGTCACGGGCGTTTATGATAGCATGGTGGGCGCCTGGCGACGTTCTGACGCTTCGTTGCAGGTGGCGATGAATATCTACCGCCAACTCGGCGATATGCAGCAATGGGGCGAAGGCTTTTCCGTCTACTGCACCAACCTTTATGCGCAGGGACGTTTTCAGGAAGCGGCCGAACAGCGCCTTATCCTCATGAAGACCGCCCGCGAGGTCGGCAATCCCTTGCACGAAGCCTGGGGCTTATCGGGACGGGCGGCGGCATTGCTGGTGTTGGATCGGGTGGATGAGGCTATCGTATTGTTGCAACGCAGCGCCGATAAACTGCTTTCTATTGATTCACCGCAAAATGCACTTTCAGCGCAAGCACTTTTGGGACAGGCCTATTTGCGAAAAGAACAGTGGCGAAAAGCCCTGGAATTGGCCGATGCAGTGATGTCGACAAAGGACAGGACCGCGCCCACGTTCGCCACCAACGTGGCGGTTTTTGAGAGCGTCTGCATCATCTACCTGCGACTACTCGATCTGCCTCCCGAACTGATCTCCACCCTTGACCTGAACCCAACCCGCTTACTCGACAAGACCGATCACATCTCCGCCGCGTTGGTCGATTTTGCGAAGGTGGCGAAAATGGGACACCCCAGAGCTTTGATTTACCGGGCGGGCTATCTCTGGCGCCGAGGCAAAGAGCGCCGGGCGCTCAAGGTGTGGCGGCAAGCAATTGCGAGCGCTGCTAAGCTGAACATGCCCTACGATCAGGCTCGGGCGCAGTACGAACTGGGGCGCCACCTCAGCGAACAGGACCCGGAGCGGGAGCGCACACTAAACGACGCCCGACAAGGATTTAAAGATGTTGGGGCGACGTATGACCTGCGCTTGGGAACCGCCAACAAACAACTTTTACAAAATGAGGCGATTCCCCTCAAGCAAACGCAGTTTTCCCGCTCGAAATACAAAAGTTAAAGACTGCGCTTGCCTTAGCCTCACTTTGATCGATCAGATTTGCGGCAGGAAACGACGCATCACATCCAAGTTTTCCAGGGCGCGACCGGCGCCGATGGATACGCAGGCGATAGGATTCTCCGCCACAAAGCAGGGAACGCCTGTCTCTTGCGTCAGTAGCTGATCCACATTGCGCAACTGCGCCCCACCGCCTGTCAGCACCATGCCGCGATCGATGATGTCGGAAGCGAGTTCTGGCGGCGTCTTCTCCAGCGTCTGGCGCACGGCCCCCAGTATTGCGGCCAGAGGGTCACGGATCGCTTCAGTCACCTCTTCGGAGGTCACGGAGATGGTCTTGGGCAGACCAGTCACCTGATCCCGACCTCTCACGTCCATCGTCAATTCGTCCTCTAGCGGTGTGGCCGAGCCAATCTGAATTTTCAGTTCTTCAGCGGTCTGTTCGCCGATGATCAGGTTGTATTTCTTGCGGATGTAGCTGATGATCGCCTGGTCGATGCGATTGCCGCCCACGCGCACGCTGCTCCACACCACGATGTCATTCATCGAGACTACCGCAGCTTCGCTGGTGCCGCCGCCGATATCGACCACCATGTTACCGGTGGGCGTGTTGATGGGCATCCCGGCGCCATAAGCGGCGGCCAACGGCTCCGGAATCAGGTAGGCTTCTTTGGCTCCGGCCTGGATGGCGGCGTCGTACACAGCCCTGCGTTCGACGCTGGTCACGCCCTTAGGGGTGCTCATCATGATCTGGGGCCGCAACAGGGGGTTGCGCCCGATGACCTTGCGGATGAAATGGCGCAGCATCGCCTCGGTGACGGTGTAATCGGCGATCACGCCATCGCGCACAGGTCGAGAGACCTCGATGCTTTCGGGTACGCGACCGAGCATTTCCGCGGCGTCCTTACCCACGGCGACGATTTTGTTATCTCGTACAGAAATAGCGACAACGCTGGGCTCCTGGAGCACCACGCCTTTGCCGCGTACATACACCAGGATATTGACAGTTCCCAGATCGATGCCAACTTGTTTTTCAAACATGAAGTGGTTCCTCGTTTCAGATGATGACAGTCGAATGATTATAGTCGACGCGGGGGCAGTTGCGAAAAAACGGCGAACGCCTTACAGACAAGAAACCGGACGCTAGCGGCAGCGCCCGGTTTTCGGTACAGAAAAGAAATGCCTTCCGTTTTGCTCACTCCGACTCTGACTCGCCAGATGGGGGCGGTGCCGAGGGACGGTCGCCGGGCCGGCGAGGCCCGCGCCCCCGCCGCCGATAGATATTCAAACGCACGCGCGAACGGCGCAGCGCCGCTGCCATGCTCATGCTGCGCTCCTTATCGCGTTCACGTTCCGGACTGGCCAGGTATTCTTCGGCGCGACGCATCGCCATCTCGGCGCGCACAGCATCGATTTCAGCGGCGGATTCGCCGGAACGGGCCACTAACACGACTTTGTCGGGGCGGACTTCGACAAAGCCGCCACCCACGGCGAAGTATTCATCCTCCTGGCCGTCGACCTTGACGACGACCTCGCCGGGTGAAACGACAGCCATGAGTGGAGCGTGTTTGGGCAGAATGCCGATCACGCCATCCGCGCCGGGGATGATGACCATATTGACGTCACCTTCGTAGACGATATGATCTTGGGCGACAAATTCAAAACGTAAAGTGGACATGGGTGGCAAATGGCAGGCGGTGGGTGAATGTTCTGCAATTACGCATTACGTATTACGCACTACGTCTCTGACCGCATGCGAGCGGCTTTTTCTACAGCTTCTTCGATGGAGCCGACCATGTAGAAGGCGGCCTCGGGCAAGTCATCGTGTTTGCCGTCCAAAATTTCCTTGAACCCGCGCACGGTGTCTTCGATTTTGACATAGCGTCCGGGCGAACCGGTAAAGACCTCGGCGACAAAGAAAGGCTGGGTGAGGAATCGCTGCATCTTGCGGGCCCGGGCCACGGTCAGCTTGTCGTCTTCGCTCAATTCGTCTACACCGAGAATAGCGATGATATCCTGAAGGTCCTTGTAGCGCTGTAGCGACTGCTGCACGCCGCGCGCCACTTCGTAATGATCCTGGCCAATGACAAGGGGATCCAAAATACGACTGGTGGAGGCCAGCGGATCGACGGCGGGGAACAGAGCCTGCTCGGCCAAAGCGCGTTCCAGCGAGATGCTGGCATCCAGGTGGGCGAAAGTGGTGGCGGGAGCAGGGTCGGTGTAGTCGTCGGCCGGGACGTAAATGGCCTGCATGGAGGTGATCGATCCGGTCTTGGTCGAGGCGATGCGCTCCTGCAAGCCGCCCATGTCGGTGCCCAGGTTAGGCTGGTAGCCCACAGCGCTGGGCAGGCGTCCTAAAAGCGCTGACACCTCGGAGCCCGCCTGCACGAAGCGGAAAATGTTGTCGATAAAGAGCAAAACATCGCGGCCTTCATCAC
>DUEF01000238.1 GCA_011176555.1 Caldilineae bacterium | reverse complement strand
CTTGGAGATCGTTTCGGCCTTCGCCTCGCAATGACAGTCGAATATGCACCTTGGGGATTGCTTCGGCCTTCGCCTCGCAATGACAGTCGATCATGTACCTTGGGGATTGCTTCGGCCTTCGCCTCGCAATGACAGTCGATCATGCCCCTTGGGGATTGCTTCGGCCTTCGCCTCGCAATGACAGGAGGGCTGTGGCTTCGCCATCCTACTGGGTTACTTCACGAAATGTGCGGCTGTGTGCGTTCATTCGTCACGACGCAACACGTTTTACAAGAAATCTTCCACCACCCACTCCGGCCCTTCTTCCCGCAGCCGGTAGCCGCCTCCCGGTTCGGGCGTGGTGCGGCGGCGGAAGGTGACCACTTCCCAGGCCTGGAGATGGGCCAGCAGCGCGTGTCCCAGCCGCCGGGCCTGCCAGCGCGTCAGCAAAATGGCGATTTCGGCATCGGCCTTGCCCGCGGGCTTGATCGCACCTTCCCCCACCACCTGGCCTGGGCCGTGGCTGACCTGCAAGACGATGGGCGCGCGTTGGCCCTCGCCGCGGTCGTCCAGCTTCAGCACCCGGCTGAGGGGCTTTCCCTCCCGGCCCTGGGGACTGCCTTTGTAGTCGATGAAGCGTTCGGGCAGGCGGCCTTGCGCCAGGTCGGCGGCCAGCACGCGGGCGTCCGCCAGATCGAGATAGTGATCAACCGTGGCCCGAGCGCCCTGCCCGCGGCGGTAGCTGAGCAGGAACAGCCGCACCTTGCCGATGTCCAGCGCGTCCTCCAGGTGCAGGATCGCACTGCGAGTGATCTGGCTGTAGATGCGGTAGCGTTGATTGTGTGTAGCCTCGGTCATAAGGCTTTCCTCTTTACGGATTGCTCCGCAAAATGTGCGCGGTATGCGTTAATTTTTGTAAACACGGATACGGGAACACGGATTTTTCTTTTTTTGATTTTATCCGTGTTTCTCCTATCCGTGTCAACAATTCTTTTACGCTTCACTTTCTTCCTGCAAACAGGGCTGCTGCAGAACCATCACCTGCCGGGTGCGCTCGTAAAAGTGCAAACTGGCGAGGAACAGGCCCCCGCCGATGCCGGTGTAGATCACGGCCAGCCACGGTTTTGGGAAGGGAGAATTGCGCAAGCCAATGCCCAGGCTGACCATGAACACGATGATCAGGTACCCCTGCCAGGACTGGAAAGCAAAGAGGCATACTTTGTCCGGGTGCAGGCAAAGGCGCTTGAGGTTTTTGCGGGCGATTTTTGAGAACATGAAATAATAGACCGCCAGCGCCAGGGCGACGCCGAGCAGTACCATGATGATGGCTCCTTCTTCTATCGCCGAGAACCATCCGTACGCCCGCCAGATCAGCATCACCCCCACGGCGCTCCACATAACGCCGGCAATGATGAAGAGCCAATGTTTGGAGACGGCAGGTTTGAGTTTTTCCATCATTCGACCTCGTTCGTTTTAGATGTGAGCTTCCAACCACGTTTCGACATCGTTCAACACCCGCTCATGCTCGGGTTCGTTGAACACCTCGTGGTAGAAATCGTCATATACATGCAGTGTTTTGTCGGGCGAACTGACGCTGTCGTACAGCATCCGCGCGCCGGCGGGATCGACGAGCTTGTCGTCGCCGCCCTGGACGATCAAAATCGGCAGGGTGATGTTCCCGGCCTCGGCCGTGACGCGCTGCATTTCCTTCAGGAGTTCCGCGGCCAGCCGCGCCGTGGTCTTGCCCGTGTACACCAGGGGATCGTTCACATACGCCTCAACCACCGCCGGGTCGCGGCTCACGCCGTTGGCGTCGAGGCTGAGCACGCCGGTCTTGGGCGCCAGGCGAGAGAGCGTTTTGCCCAGGAAAATGGTCACCGCAGAAATGTCGTCCGGCGCTTTGACGCCTGGCCCCGATAGCACGGCCCCGGCGAAGTCAGCCTGATGGTCGAGCAGGTAGGAGACGGCGATCAGGCCGCCCATGCTGTGCCCGACCAGGAAGATCGGCGCGTCGGGCTGCCACGTTCGCACCATGCCGAAGAAAATTCCGAGCGTATCGGTGTAGTCCGCATATCGCTCCACGTACACCCGCGTCCCCTCGGATTTGCCGTGCCCGATGTGGTCGAGTCCGTAGACGGCGTAGCCGTGGGGGACGAAATGATCGACGACATTCATGTAGCGGCCGCTGTGTTCGGCCAGGCCGTGGACGATGAGCAACACCGCCTTGGGGTCGCCATCCGGCAGCCAAGCCTGATAGTAGATGTTGGCGTCGCGCACGCCTTTGAAAAATCCGTCTTGATGCTGCATGTTCGTTGCTCCTGTTTGACCGGTCGAGTTGGATGTGGGAGTGGCCGAGAGGGGGCTAAGGAGTGATTTCCCGGTAGAGCCAATGATTTTAAGCGGAGGAGAGCAGCGTTTGCGCCAACCAGCGGGCATCAGCCACCAGATCGACCTCTTCCGGCAGGCTGTAATCGCTGTCCACGCGCAGGGTCATGTGCTCCACCACCTCGCTCACCCCGGCCGGGATGTTGGGCCAGTTCGCCAGCAGGCGGACACGATCGTAGGCGGTGGCGTTGGGGGTGGAAACGCCCTGCCGCTGCATGTATTCCCCGGCGACGATGCCCGCGGCCCGTCGCGCGCAGACCCGGGCTTTGCCTTCATTACCCTGGCTGCGCGCTTGCTCGGCCATCGCCATCTCACGCTCGAAGCGTTTCGACCAGTCTGCTTGCTTCATCACACGTCCAGCGCGCTCAAGTCCAGATGGCCGTCACGGATGGGCGGACACCAAAAATAACTGCCCGAGATGGGACGCGTGAAAGTGAACACGGCGTCGGTGATGCCGTCCTCAGCGCCCACCATGCGGATCAACTGTGCCTCGAAAGCGTCGAAGGAGCGCCCAAACGCCACGAAAACCAGACCGGATTCCATCCCGCAAGTCCAGGGCATGGAACGCCTGAGCACAAACGCCTCCGGCACGAAATCCTCTTGGGCCGTACGTTTGACATGGGCCGATTCCGGTGCATCTTCCAGCTCTTCGTTGTCGCTTTTCCTGCGGCCAATGATGTTGTCTTGCTCGCTCGCAGGCTTCGCCTGAAACGCGTCCAGATCGTGCACCCATTGCTGCACGGCCACGAAACTGGCCCCGTCGTAACCTTCGCCCTGGCCACTGACAAGCGCGGCTTTCAGCGCCTCATCGCCTTCAGGATTTTCCGTGCCATCCTCATAGCCTGTTAGATCCCGGCTATCCTCGTACTGAAACGCATCGATCACTTGCTCCAGCCGGAAAGTCGGCGCCAGCGCCTGTTGGATGGAGCGGGTGCGATGGAGCAGCTCGCCCCGATCCTCGCCCCTGAGCCAGATCCACAGGGCCGCGGGCGTAGAGGGTATTTCGATGCCCGGTCCCACCTGGGCCGGAAAAGTGTGTAGGCCCCGGATATGGACGCCGAACGTCTCGACCAGGGATTGTCCCAGGCCGGCGACGATTTCTTCGCCGTCGACCAGATTGCTGAGCGTTTGCAGCGATGCCTTGGCGGATGCTCCGGGCGTCAACGAGAATGTGAGATAGCGCGCCATGCGCGGGGGTGGTAGTAAAATGCCGGGTTGGGGTGTCATAAAAGTTACCTCTTTGGGGATTTGTTTGCGTTGAGTCACAATCGGAGTATAACACCGTGAGGCGTGGTGACTGAAATCCGAATGTCATGTGAGGCCGACAAGCGATTAGGCGATAACGACATCCACTTCCTCGATTGTCACAACCCTCCCTCGCACTGGACCCGACCCGTGTTGCCTGAACACGACATAAAGCGCTGACCCGACCGGCCGGTCGAGATGCGCAAGGCTGGGGGGGAGAGGTTGATCGGTCGGGAGATGAATGCTCCAGAGTCCGGGGCGGGCTTCAGCGAAGGCCAGATCGCCGCGAACGGCTTTCATATCGATCTCGCCCGGCAGGTCACGCAGGAGAAAGCCCCGGAGCAGCGGCCTGGCCTCGTCCTGCAGCGAGCAGATGAGGAAAACGGTGTCGGGATAGTAGGCTTTGTCGGCGTCGGTGGCGGAGGGGTAGGCCGGGCCGGCGGGATGGCTGTGGTAGATGGCGACCAGTTCATCGCCTGCATCTTCCCAATCGAACACAGCGACCAGCGTCGCCGGATCCACCTCATAATCTCTGATAGGGTTG
>DUEF01000237.1 GCA_011176555.1 Caldilineae bacterium | reverse complement strand
GTGATCAGCGGGCGGGGGCGGCTGCGGATCAAAGGCGTCACTTTTCCCGCCCGTTTCCGCTTCACCCACATCGCCGGGCAGGGCTACCGCCACTACATCGAAGCCACCTTCTTCGGCTATCCGCTGATGAAAGTCAACGAGTGGTATCTGGACGGCCAGGCCCGCATGGAACTGCCCATGGGTGTGATCGAGAACGAGCCCAAAATCGACAGCGCCGCCAATCTCAGCCTGTGGGGCGAGGCCGTGTGGTTCCCCTCCATCCTCCTCACCGATCCCCGCGTGCGCTGGGAGGCGGTGGACGACGCGACCGCTCGGCTTATCGTCCCGTATGGCGATGACGAGGAAGCATTCACCGTCGCCTTCGACCCGGAAACCGGCCTGCTCCTGAAATTGGAGGCCATGCGCTGGAAGGAGCCCGGCAGCGAGGCGAAAACCCTCTGGCGCAATGAACCGCTGGGCTGGCAGCGCTTCAGCGGGACACTGGTCCCCTCCCCCGCGGCCACGACCTGGCTGGACGAGGGCTCGCCCTGGGCTGTGTGGACGATCGAAGACGTCGCCTACAACGTCGATGTCTCTGACTACATTCAGGCGAGAGGAGAGTGAGACGATAGCGTTCGTCTGAACGAAAACAAAAGGAGCATCCTCATCATGCAAAACCGATTAAGAACCGTTTACATTCTCTCGATTCTCATTATCATTCTGGCCATCATCGCCGCGGCCGGAGGGCTCTTCATCGACGGTCTCTACCACGACAATGCCCTGGTCACTGCCGGGTGGCGCGGGAATGATCTGGTGACGCTGTTGGTGGCGGCGCCCCTGCTGGTTGCAGCCCTGATGCTGTCCTGGCACGGCTCGGGCCGGGCGCGACTGGTCTGGCTGGGCATGCTTGATTACACGCTTTACAACTTTGGGTTCTACCTCTTTGGAGCCGCTTTCAACAACTTTTTCCTGATCTACGCGGCCTTGTTCACCCTGTCGATCTTCGCACTCATCTTCGGGCTGGCTACGCTCGATGTGCAGAGAGTTGGTGATCAGTTCCGGGTTGGGATGCCCGTCAAATGGATCGGCGGCTATATGCTGTTTGTAGCCACCGGTCTGAGCATAGTCTATGTTGCCCAATCGCTGGGATTCATCGTCACCGGCCAGCTTCCACCCGTCGTCACGCTCACCGGCCACCCCACCAGCGTGGTGTTCGCACTGGATTTATCGCTGGTGGTGCCGGTCCTGGTTTTGGGCGCGATCTGGCTGTGGAAACGCCAGCCCTGGGGCTATGTGTTGGCCGTCATCGCCAATGTCAAGGGCGCAGTTTACATGCTGGCTCTATCCGCCAGCACGGTAGCAGCTGTCCAGGCAGGCGTGTCGCAAGATCTGTCACAGGTAGGGTTGTGGGGATTTATCGGCGTCGCCAGCCTGATTGCCACCCTCTTCTTGCTCTACAACTTTCAACCTGTCCCCAAGGAACAGAAATAATAGGGAGAGATTCAAATGTCAACGAAAATGGCTCAATGGGGCGCGAGGAGACGCACCGTGTCGGCAGGCTTACCGGAACATCAGCAACGCAGGATACCCCGCGCGGGAGAAAGGCTATGCCGGGTGTGGCACAATGTTGCTCCCGGCCAGCGGGCATGGCGGGGGGCGGCATGGGGAGCACTCATCGCCCTGGCCTCAATCCTGCTGGTGGCGGCCTACAGCCTGTTTGCCGCAGCCGGGATAGAGCGCCTTGCCATCGGAACATTGCTGTTCCTGGCCGCAATCGCCTGCGCAGGTGGTCTGGCGACCCTGGCCTGGCGCATTTTCAAAGGCCTACCCGCCTTCTACGTCTGGGTCCTGGCCTGCACGGTGACGACATTCCTCCTATTGGCGCTCTTGGCGTTGCCCGTGGTGTTCGGCCTGCTGGCCTTCGTCTTCGGCGTCATGGTCGCCGCCTCGCTCCTGGGTGCTGGCGTCGTTGTACTGGCGCGCGGTAGCTGGCAGGGGGTCAGCAGGGTGCGACGAACCATCGCTATTGCCGGGCTGGTGGTTGGTGGTGTGGCACTGGGGTGGGGCGTTGTCTGGCTGTGGGACGACGGAGCCCCTGCGGCGCCGCCGCCACATGTGGCCACGCCAACCGAACCATTGCCCATGCCCAATCCCTCCCGGCAGGGCCCTTACAGCGTGTGCACTCTGTTCTACGGCAGCGGGCAGGATCGCCACCGCCCCGAATACGGACCCGACGCAGACCTGATCACCTCCCCGGTGGACGGCTCGGCCATGGCGCAGCGATGGACACGCCTGCGCACAGGCTACTGGGGCTTCGACCCCGAGGCGCTGCCCCTCAACGGGCGCGTGTGGTATCCAGATGGCGAGGGTCCTTTTCCGTTGGTGCTGGTCGTACACGGCAATCACGAGATGGAGGATTTTTCGGATGGAGGCTACGCCTACCTGGGCGAACTTCTGGCCAGCCGGGGATTCATCCTGGCCTCGGTAGATGAGAATTTCCTCAACCTTTCCCCCTTTGCCGACGCCCTGATGTTCGCTACGGCAGAGGAGGAAGACGACCTGCGGGGCTGGCTGTTGTTGGAACACCTACGGCTGTGGCGCGACTGGAATGCCACACCGGACAACCCACTCTTCGGCAAGGTAGACCTGAGCAATGTGGCGCTGATGGGCCACTCGCGAGGCGGCGAGGCAGTGGCGGTAGCGGCCGTATTCAACAGGCTGCCTTATTATCCGGACGATGCGAGCATACGCTTTGACTACGGCTTCGGCATCCGCTCGCTGGTGGCCATCGCCCCAATCGACGGCCAATACAATCCTGCCGGCCGGGAAATGGTGCTGGAAAACGTCAATTACCTCGTCCTGCACGGCGCGCACGATATGGACGTGGTCTCCTTTTCGGGAGCCCGACAATACAGTCGAGTCCGTTTCAGCGATGGCGGGGATTGGTTCAAAGCCGCTTTGTACATTTATGGCGCCAACCACGGGCAATTCAACACCTCCTGGGGACGCAAAGACCTGTTCGAGCCACTAATGCGCGTCTACAACCTGGGGCAATTACTGCCCGCCGAGCAGCAGGAGCAGATCGCCGGGGTCTACATCACTGCCTTCCTCGAGGCCACCCTGCGTGGAGAGGCGGGCTATCGGCTCCTCTTCCAGGATCACCGCCGGGGGCAAGCGTGGCTGCCGGACACGATTTACGTCAACCAGTACCAGGACGCGGCCACCCGGCTGGTCAGCACGTATGAAGAGGACATCAACCTGGCGACGACGACGCTGCCCGGCGGTGCGCAAGCGGGCGAAAATCTGACCGTCTGGCGGGAGCAGTTGGTGGAGGCCAAGTGGGGCGACATGGGTAACTATGCGGTTTATTTGGGCTGGGACGCGGATGGAGCGACGACCGAGGCCCATTATACGATCCGGCTGCCCGGGCACGGCTTGCCGTTATCCCAGAAGAGTGTTCTGGTCTTTGCGCTAGCCGAAGCCAACAAAGACCCCGCTCCGGAGACGAAAGACGGGGTGAGGAAAAGCCAGCACGAGGCGATAGATCTGACGGTGGAGGTGGTGGACCACGCGGGGGAGATAGCCCGCTTGCCATTGAGCCACTTTGCATTCCTGCAACCACAGTTGGAAGGCCAGATCGGCAAAGCCGCGTTCATGTCCCCGCTGCCCGTGTCGGAAGTAGTGTTCCAGCATTTCGAGTTCCCGCTGACGGATTTCGTGGCGGCGAACCCCGCCTTCGACTCCACCGACCTGGCACAGGTGCGCCTCGTATTTGACCGCACCCGGACGGGGGTCATCGTGCTGGACGATGTCGGATTTCGGAATTGAAGTGAGAAAACATCTGTTCACCTACGAGGAAGATATGCAATGATAGCAATCAAACTCTTCGGTTTTGCATTGGCCGCAGGCATCGCCCTCACCAGCCTGGCCATGATGGTTTGGGGCGAGCGCTGGCACAAAGCTGAGGTAGCCGCTTATGGCGGCGAACGCCGTCCCTGGTGGTTCTACGCCCTGTCCGCCCTGATCGTCGGTTTCTATCTGCTGGCGTTGGCCGGTTTTCTGGGCGGAGAAAAGAGCTGGGCGGGTTGGGTTTTGATGGTCTTCATCCCTATCGCCTGGCTGCTCAAGAGCATCCTGCTCATCTTCAATCCCAAAGGCCGCACGAAAGTCATTGCGCTTTCCGAAGGCTCCGACTGGACCAAAATCGGACTGGCCCGGTTGCCGTTGGCCCTGATATTAGCTATGCTAGCAGCGCTGGCTTGACAAGGAGACCCATCATGATCGACCGCAAAGGCATTGCCGCATTTCTCATCATCACGTTCACCCTCACCTACGCCATCGAAGGCGCATTGATTTGGAGCGGCTTCCGTATCACCGACCAACCTGCGCTCTACGGGCAACTCGCCATCGTCGGCGTGATGTGGGCGCCGGCTTTTGCCACGGTGCTCACTATCAAATTCATCACCCGCGAGGGATTTGCCGGAACCAACCTGCGCTTTGGCTCCTGGCGGCCTTACCTGAAAACCGCCCTGGTCATCCCCGCCGTCTTCGTCCTGATCTACGCCCTGACCTGGCTCCTGGGCCTGGGCAACCCCGACTGGCAATTGACCGATCTCAGCGAGATGGCGGCCACAGCAGGTGCAGACATTTCCCAGATGCCACAGCCCCTCGCAATCATTCTGGGGACGCTTGCCATCACGTTGGTTGTCACGCCGTTCATCAACAGCCTCGTCGCCTTCGGCGAGGAGTTGGGCTGGCGCGGGTACCTGCTGCCCAAGCTGATGCCGCTGGGCAAGACCAAAGCCTATCTGCTCATGGGCGTCATCTGGGGATTGTGGCACGCGCCGCTGGTTTTAATCGGTTTCAACTATCCCGGCTATCCCATCTTGGGCGTGCTATGGATGATCGGCCTGATGATAGCCATGGGCGTCTACCTCAACGAGTTGACACTACGCAATCGCAGCACCTTCCTGGCCGCCTGGATGCACGGCGTGTTCAACAGCCAGGGATATGGCATCTGGCGCCTGCTCTTCCCCGCCGTGAACCCACTGTGGGGCGGCATGACCGGCCTGATCGCTATCGCCGCCTGGCTGGGGATAGGACTTTGGGAGGTGCGACGCGGGCAGGGGGGGCGAACATGAAACAATGGTACGAAGAACTCTACGAGGATTTCGACGCTTACGATGCAGAGCCGTACACGCAAAACACCCGCGCCGAGGTGGATTTCATCGAGCAGGTGATCGGCGGCGACCGCTCGAAGGCGATCCTGGATGTCGGCTGCGGGAATGGTCGCCACAGTCTGGAGCTGGCGAGGCGAGGATACCAAGTCCTGGGCGTCGATCTCTCTGCATCCATGCTGGCCCAGGCCCGACAGACGGCGGCAGCCGAGAACCTGGTCGTGGGCTTCAGGCAAGGCGACGCCCGTGCCTTGCGCTTCGTGCGTCAATTCGATGTCGTCATCATGCTTTGCGAAGGCGCTTTTTCCCTGATGGAGACCGACGCCATGGATTCGCTGATCCTGAGCAAAGTTTTCCGCGCACTCAGGCCCGGCGGTCGGCTGATCATGACCGCGCCGAACGCGGCCTTCATGCTGGCCCAACCGCCGACCGACGCCTTCGATCTGACCACCCTGCGCGAGACCTTCACCCTGGACAAAGCGACCCCCGCTGGCTCCAGCAAAACGCTTGCGTGCAGCCAGCGCTACTACACCTGTCCCGAATTGCGCTGGCTGTTGGAGCAGGTGGGCTTCCGGGTGATCGAATTCTTCGCCTGCACCGAGCGTGGCTACGACCGCAGCGAAAAACCGACCCGGGCGCAGTTCGAGCTCGGGGTTATCGCGGAGAAATGATCATGGCGAACCAACAGCGCGTGGTTTTGGGATTGACGCTGGCCGCCCTGAGCGCGGTTCTGTTCACTCTGGCCTTTCCATCTTACGAACGGCGGGCCCCAGTTTGACGACGAATCCCTCGCCCCGACCTTGCATCCAACTGGCGAAGTTCTCGACGCCAGGGTTATGGGCGCACTTGCCGATGGCTCCCACCATCACGCGATGTTTGCGTTCAGGTGGAGTCTCCCAGTGCGCCGCCTGTCGTGGATTTGAAATATCTGAACTGATTGACTGACAGAATTAATCTTCAGATTTGCTACCGGCATTTTCTTCATTGTGTCACCACTTCGGCTTACGACCTACGGTCGACGCTCAGTGCAGGCTCTGAGCGGGTCAAACACCCAATTCAGACATGCAAAAACCTCCATTGATAGGAGAGGACCCTCGCACCAATACGACAGATGATGCCAATGCAGCAGCCTCCCCCAGTCCGACCACCCCGCGGTGAAGGGGCGCTCGTCGCCAAACGCCCCTTCTAAAATCGTGTGAAATTGGAGGGGCGGGGAATTAGAGCACTCTATCCACGAACTCGCGGTCATGCACTTCGACCGGCACGTTCATCAGTTCCAGCACGCCGCGGGCGGTGTGCTCTGACAGACGGCGGAAGGCTTCCTCGCCCTTCTCTTTGGTAGCTCGCAAGGGATTGCCGATGACGCCACTCTCGATGAACTCGTGGTGATCCATGGGAAAAG
>DUEF01000236.1 GCA_011176555.1 Caldilineae bacterium | reverse complement strand
TATGCTCTAGTCACCAACAGATCATCCGATCCCTGGTTCTCAAAAGGAGTTGAACCATGCCACGCAAAGCTAAACTGTCCCTGTTACTTGTTTTTTTGGCGTTAGCGCTACTGACTGTGTCTGCCTGTACTGCCGAACAGCAAGCCCAAAATGAAGTCACGAACGCGGTCAACGCCACGGCGGACGCTGCACGTCTCAAGGTCAACCAGTTCACCGGATTCGCACAGGCGCTTGTGGATCAATTAGCCCAGGAAGCAAAAGATCCGGCAGCAGCAACTATGAAGGCGAACCAGATCAGTAACGGCCTGGACGACATCAATGCCAAACTGCAATCGGTGATCGATGCCGCCGAAGATGGGAAACACGAATCCCTGCAAGAAGCGAAGGCTGCCGTTGACAATACCATCCAAACCGTGAGAGAAATCGCCGATGAAGCGACGAATCCCGAAACCAAAGCCAAGTTGAACGAGATTGCGGACGGTTTGGAGGAAATTCAGAAGGGATTAACCGATCTGATCAACAAACAAGCGAAATAGGTTTATCCATGTCATCTCACAACACAGAATACGAAATCCTGGTCGAACGTCTGACCGCGCAAGGCATTGACATCGAGGCTGTGAAAGCGGCCTTGAAAACGCAACATATCGAGACGCCCAGTTGGGGTTACGCCAACAGCGGCACTCGCTTCAAGGCATTTGCCTGGCCCGGAGCCGCCACCACCACGCAAGAAAAACTCGACGATGCCGCCATGGTGCACAGAATGACTGGCATCGCCCCCACCGTGGCCGTTCACATCCCCTGGGATCGACCAAAAGACGACGATTACGACGCTATGCGTCAATACGCCGAGGAGCGGGGCATTGGCATCGGGGCCACCAACCCAAACGTCTTTCAGGACGACAGCTATCGCCTGGGGTCACTGGGCAACCCCGATCCATCGGTGCAGGCGATGGCGCTGGAGCACATTCTGGAATGCTGCGAGATCATGCCTAAATTGCGCAGCAACGCGCTCAGCCTGTGGTTCGCCGACGGCACGAACTACGCCGGACAAGATAGCCTGCGAGGACGCAAACACCGCTTCGAGCGCCATCTGCGCACGGTCTACCACCATCTGCCCCCTGGTAGCCGCATGCTGCTGGAATACAAATTCTTCGAGCCCGCCTTTTATAGCACCGATCTGCCAGATTGGGGCACAGTCTACGCCTGGGTCCTGAAACTGGGCCCGCAGGCGCAAGTGCTGACCGATCTGGGACACCACGCCCAGGGGGTGAATATCGAGCAGATCGTCGCATTCCTGCTGGATGAAGGCCGTTTGGGCGGCTTCCACTTCAACAATCGCAAGTACGCAGATGACGATCTCATGGTGGGCAGTGTGAACCCATACGAGTTGTTCCTGATCTACAACGAGATCGTCGACGCCGCCCAGGGCGAAGATGAACTCGCCAGAGCGACGGCGGACAACATCGCCTACATGATCGACCAATGCCACAATATCGAAGGCAAAATGGCTCCCATGATCCAGTCGGTGCTGAACTGTCAGGAGGCCTATGCCAAGGCATTGCTCGTCCCGCGTCAGGAACTCGCCGCCGCCCAAGAAGAAGGGCAAGTGCTACGAGCGCACAACATCCTCACAAACGCCTTCCGCACCGACGTACGCCCCCTGCTGGCGCAGGTTCGAGAAGAATTGGGCGTCCCCGCCGATCCCATGAGCGCCTACTGGGCCAGCGGCTACGAGGAAAAAATTCGCAGCGAACGCGGCCTGGCCGACGCCAGTGGTGGGTTCCAGTAACGACGAAAAGATAGTCAGGAGAACACGGAAAACCATAAGCCGTGTTCTCCTATTCGTGTTTACAAAATCTCTAGGGTGTCACGCCGGCCGCTGACAGGAAGGTGTCGAGCGTAAACACCGCGCCTTCGGCCAGAATGGCGAGGATGACAAAGCCAATAATGGGAACCAAGAGGGCCACAACAGGAAAAGCGAAACTGCGCCATCCTCTGAACTTGTGTGCGGCGACCGCTGCAATCCACACAGCCATAAACGAGAGAACCAGAGTGAGCACCCTGGCAAAACCGGATAGCACCGGGATCAGCCCGATGATTTCATAGAAGAAAACCGCATGGGCGAAGCCCAAACCTCTCAGCGTAGCCGTGAAACTGCCCTTACCCCCCAGGACGCGAGCCGCCAAGAAGATCATGACCAAGTTTACAATCCAAATGCCAACTCGCCCTGCCATCTGCATCCAATCCAGGCTGCCAGTAGCCACTATGCCGGCCAACAGAGAAATGAGAATGCCAATGAGCAACGCCGGCCCGGTCATGTATGGGTCATCGACGATTTCCCGATAGGCGTTTCGATCCAACACCATCGCCCGTAGCATCTTACCCACCCAACCGTGCGAACGAGCGAACCCCTGTTTGAGAGTCTCCCAAGACCAGGCATCCACTTCCGGTTCAGCAGTCTCAAGCTCCGGCGTAGGCGCAGGTCGCTCAGGTAGCGAAGGGAGAACCTCTCGCCTGGCGTTGAGGATAGAGAAAACGTCGACGGAATTGCTGGTCTGGGGCACTTCGAGATCGGCGGGGTGAAAGAGGAAGGCGTCGGTCTGTTCACCACCCAAACCGCCATGATTGCCGACGAGTTCTTCCATTGCCGCCACCGTGCCGTCAGGGAAGAGTGTGCTGTTGACAATCAGGTCACCGGCATGGGGGAAATCGGCGATGCGCCGCACCTGCTGCGCCCTGAAATCGGGATCTCCGTACGCCGCCAGGGGGTCTTCGCCCACGACCTCGCCGGTGTGGAGATTGCGAACGCCCTCTTTGCCAAAGACCACGGGTTCGCCAGTGTCCTCATATCCGACGACAAAACCCACTCCCTCGTGCTGGACAAGGGCATCGACCATGCCCGGATAGGCGGCGTTGAGTTCGCTGATCATGATCTTGCGGGGATAAAGATCGAAATAGACCTGAGCGATATTGCCGCTGCCGCAGACAGTGACATTGGCCGGGCTGGGTGGCGCTTCGGCATCGACGGCACTCTGTTTTTCCAGAAAATCCTTTGTTTGTTTGAGCACCGCGCCGCCGACGACCCCGCCTTTGCCCTGATCTTGCACGTTGGCCAGCTCGGCCGCCATCGCTCCCACCGACAACGAGCCTTCATCCCCGCCACTGGACTGCACCACACTGGTTTCAGCCGGCAGTTGAGATTCGATAAAAGTTTTCAGATCGAAGCCATAGCGCTGCAAAAACGTGGCGCCAAAGGATTGGCCATGATCAGAAAGGAGGATGAGTTCATAGGGACGAGGGGCTTTCTCCTCGATATAGTTCCTCACGGTGCGAATCGTCTTGTCATAGCGACTCAGCACCTTGAAAGCGTCCGTCGTCCAGGGCCCGGAATGATGAGCGACCTCATCGTAACCGGGCCAGGTGACATAGAGCACCGGCGTGCCGCGTAATATCTCCGTGACAGTCAGATAAGCGGACACATCCCGCATGAACACGGTAGTGGCGGCGCGTATGAAGGGATAACCGCCGTGCAACCGATTCAAGCGCGGCTGGACATCCGCCCGGCGCTGCTTCCAGCCCTCCCACAACTCCACCAACACCTCACCGAAAAAGAGCACCAGGGTGCGCATGAAGAAATAGGGGTTGACCATGAGCAGGTAGATGGCGTCGGCGCGCTGGCGCTTCTCTTCTTTATCCCCTTCCATAATGTCAGCCAACGTCAGCAGCGAGTTGGCAGCGTCGCCATTCATCATATTATTGATGCTGGATCCGCCCCGCATCAAGCCATTGCCCTTGGCGTAACGAGCGTTGATCTCGGCGGCGTCACTGCCTGACACCATCAGTTTTCCCCGATCCTTATCGTACCAGCGAAAAGCGGGGATATCGTAATTATCGCCAAACATGATGCCGGCCTGGCAAGCCGACGTCTGCGAAGGCAGGCCGCAATCCACATGCGAAAGCACATAACCTTCCTTCTCGATCATCTCGCTCAACGTCGGCATCAGGCCATCGTCAAGCGCTTTTTGTAGATGCCAATAACTCAGGCCATCGATCTCCATCATGATCAGGCCCGGGCTGGGAACATCTTCCAAAGGATAAGGCGAACGCCTGGCCAGACGCTCCACCACGCCTTGATAGAAACTATCGTCGTCGTCCGCCAGCAAAACAGTGGTGATGATGGTATTGATAGCGGACAGGATGAGGCCGCCAAAGATCGCTGTCAGCAGGCCATCCACCTCAAACCCAGGAAGAAGGCCGGCAGTGATAAGCAAGGCCACCGCATTGACCAGGAAACCCACGATAAAAACAGCGACAAAACCCAACGGAATCGCCAAAAGCAAGATGATGGGACGCACAAGCAAGTTCACGATGCCGAGCACGAGCGCTGCGGCTGCGGCTACCACCAGTTGCGAAGCCTCATCTGTGGGCATGATGGTGATGCCGGGAGAAATGATCGCCGTCAGTAACAACGAAATGGCGTCAATAAACCAGACGATGACTAAATGAAGTAGCGCTTTGGCGACGGTTTTTACAGCGTTCATAGTGCAGGCTCGTGGGAATGGCAGCTTTCGGAATGGCGATATGCGTTTGTGGGACTGGAAGACCGGAGACCAGCGCCTCAACTAAAAATATTACCGCGCAACTACAAATAAGACAAGAAGACAATTCTCGTATCGCGACTAGCTGCGGTAGAATGCAGAACCACCCAATACAGGGTTACTCTACAAAATGCGTGTTGTATACGTTAATGCGTGGTGCGTATTGCGTGTTCCGTTGTATGCTACCAACTAAACGGAACACGCACCACGTCATCTACGCTTTACTTGTTCCATGCTATCAAAACGCTCACACATCATCTTCCTCCTCGGCATTCTCCTGATCCTCGCAGCCTGCGCCCCCATCGCTGCGCCCTTGCCCGACCTCAGTGGCTCCACCCCGCCGCCCGACGTCGCCTTCACCACTCCCGATGGCGAGACCGTCCAGCTATCCGACTACAAGGGCAAAGTGCTCTTCGTCAATTTCTGGGGAACGTACTGCCCCCCCTGCCTCGACGAAATGCCCGACCTCCAGGCCGCCTACGAAAAGCTGGCCGCCGATGACTTCGTCATTTTAGGCGTCAACGTCGAAGAAAGCCCGGAGAAAGTCACAAGCTGGACGCAAGAAAACGGCATCACCTTCCCCATCGCCATTTCCGACGACGGCACCATCAATCCCGTTCTGGCCCTACACCGTATGCCCACCACCTGGTTCATTGACGCCGACGGCATCCTCCGCGGCAAAATCGAAGGCCAAATGAGCGCACAGTTGATCGAACGCGTCGCCAGGATTTTGTTGGAGGAGGAGTAGGTGGCAGGTGGCAAGTCGCAGGTGGCGAAGCCACAATCAAATAGCAGCGTGTTCCGTATTGCGTGTTCCGTCAAGTTGGTATCGAGCGAACGGACCACGCACGACGCAACACG
>DUEF01000235.1 GCA_011176555.1 Caldilineae bacterium | reverse complement strand
TCCAGAACATAAGCCGATAATCTGTTATAGTATCAATCAAGAGATGGCAATCTCTTCTTCTCCTCCTTTTTGATGAGCGCTCACGGTAGGGCAGCCGTGAGCGCTCAACGCGTCCGGGAAGATAGGTCGATCACAGCCAGATTTTCGAATGCGCCATCTGCCAATTGGCGATAGAGGATCAGGCGCACGTCCTCGGGCTGGGCGTCGGGCGGGAGTTCAAATCGAAAGGCGTCGAGCACGATTTCGCCGGGGCGAAGAGAGGTGGTGGGGGTGAAGCCAGCGGCCGGAGCGACATGATCCTGCTGGGCCAATTCTGACCCGTTCTGGAGCAAGCGTGCGCTCAACGCCCAGTCGGCGCTGGGGACGGCCCTGGCGCGTAGCGCCACCCACACTTGCCACACCCCGGGCTCCCGCGCCGGCGCGAGCAGCCACCCCACCAGTTCGAGTTGGTCCCCGAGCATTCGATTTGTCTCCACCAGCCCCGCGGGCGCCGCTGTCGGCAAACTCGCGGTTGTGGCGAGCAGGAGATTCGGGCTCCAACTGGTGTAGCGCAAGGGCCGCCCAATCTCGTCAGCAGCATAGGCGGCGGCGTCGGTGGTCACCAGCAGGGGGGAGCCAGAATCCAGGACGGAACCAGCTTGGCGGGTAGTGATCGCGCGCACGTCCGGCCGCAGCCCCCAGATGCCGGTGAGATAATCCAGCGACAGCTTCTCCTCCACGCTGGTGACGATGGCGGCCTGGGCCGGTGGGTTTCCCGCCAGGAGGATCTGCCCCGGTTCCAGGCCTGTATCCTCCACCCGGTTGCGTTGGTCGGCGCGCGGGTAGGCGTCGGCGAATTTGAAGATGATCAGCGCCAGCAGCAAGCCGGTCAGAGCGAGCCGCCACAGACGGTTGGGGTAGGCGCGCCACAAACGCGCCAGGCTGACGCCAGCGCCCAACACCACCAACGGGTACAGGGGCATGATCACCTGGTACCAATTGCCGAAACGGTCGATGTAGCTGAAAACGAAATAAATGAGAGCGGTGACGCCGAAAAGCAGGGCGTGGCGGCGGCCCAGCAAAAACCAGCCCACAACGCCCAAGATCAGCAGGATGATCGAGGTTTCTTCCCAGATCAGGCGCGGGAATTCGTCGGTGAAGGGGCCGAGCGTCCAGGTGAGTTCGTCGCGGCCCTGCTGGGTGGAGAGAAAAGCCAGGAACCAGGCCCAGGCGTTGGGCCAATCCCCCTCGCCCCGCCATTCGGGGTGCTGCGCCCCGCGGAGGTAGATAAAGGCGTAGCTGACCAGCGGGATCAGCGCCAGCAGCAGAGAGGTCAGGATCAGTTTGAAGCGAGTGAGGAGTTTGGGCTGTTTGCCGAGGATGAAAATCAGGACGCCGGGCGCGATGAACAGAATGGTGATCATGTGCGCCAAACTGACGCCGAAGAGGAAGGCAATGGCGTAGAGATAGCGGTCGCGTGGGGTCTGGTCCCAGGCGAGCGCCAGGGCGAGGATGGCCAGGGTGAGGAAGACGGCCGAGGTGTATTGCTCGGTGGTGACGCTGTAAAACCAGAAAAAGTAGGTGAGGGCGTAGAAAAGCGATAACCCGAAGCTGATGACCACGTTTCGGGCGGTGAGTTTGTAGAGAAGCAGAAACAGCAGCGCCAGCGCGGCCAGCGCCCACAGCGTGGAATAGCTGGAGAGGATGGGAATCGGGTTGGCGGAGGGGGCCAGTGAGCGCAAGCCGTGGAACCACAGCCATCCGCCCATCGTGTACAGGGGATAGCCGGGCGCGTTGGAGGGCCGGGCCTGGGCTTGGGCATACTGATGCGTGATCAGATCGCCACCCACCAAGTCGGAGGGGGCCAGGCCGTTGTCCAGCGTCGCCAGGTACAGCGCGGCCGCCGCCAGCAAAAGTAGCAGCAGGGCGATAGTGCCGGCGCGGTCGAGGAGTCGGGGGGTCGATCTGTCTGACGGTCGCATGGTTGAGTGGTCGTTGGCTGTTGATTGTTGGCAGTATACGCTGTCGTTTGCCGGGGGTCAATGCGCCGGGGGTGGTGCAAACGCACGAACGCTTTGCCGCGCCGCCGCCACCCAAGTATAATTATTTTTTTACTCCCTACTCCCCTATTCCTTACTCCTTGTTTTCCATGCCTTCAGCCAACGGTCATCGCCCCGTGATCGGGGTTCCCCTGATGCGCAGTCGCAACGAACGCAATGCGCCCATTTACGGCCTGCGCCGCACCTATTTGCGCGCCCTGCACCTGGCTGGCGCTGCGCCCTTCACTATCCCTCTGGAATTAGATGAAGACGCCTATCGGGCGCTGTTCGAGCGGCTGGACGGCGTCTTTCTAGCCGGAGGCGAGGACATCGACCCTGGCAGCTACGGCCAGACGCCACATGACTTGTTGGGACAGACCGACGCGGAGCGTGATCGGGTGGAAATCCTCTTTGCACGCTGGGCGGTGGCTGAGGGCAAACCGCTCCTGGGCGTTTGCCGCGGCCACCAGGTGCTGAGCGTGGCCCTGAACGGCGCCATGGTCCAGGATGTACAAGCCATGTGGCCGCATGTCGAACGACACGATTACCGAGATCCGACCAAATTCGCCCGCAACTTCCTATCCCACCCGGTGATTTTGGACCCGAACAGCATCGTGGCCCGGGTTGTGGGCGAACGCGTGCAGGTGAACTCCCTGCATCATCAAGCCATCGACAGGTTGGGGCGAGGATTGAAGGTGGTGGGCAAGACGCCAGGCGGGGTGATCGAAGCGGTGGAGGTGGAGCGCCATCCTTTCGCCGTGGGCGTGCAATGGCATCCCGAAGAACTGGTGGCGGACGCCAAGATGCTGGGTTTGTTCCAGGCCTTTACCCGCGTTTCCTCCGGCCTGCCGCCCATCGCCGCCAATGGGAAATGAAATGGGCGCAGGGTCTGACGAAATCATTGCGGTGGACCGCCCCATCGGCCTATTCGATTCCGGCGTCGGCGGCTTGTCGGTCTGGCGGGCGGTGGTGCAACGGCTCCCCAACGAAAGTACGCTCTACCTGGCTGATCAAGTGCATGTGCCCTACGGCGCCCGGCCCCGTGCGGAAATCGAGGCGCTCACGCACAAAGCCGTGGCCTGGCTGCTGGCGCAAAACGTCAAACTGGTGGTGATCGCCTGCAACACGGCCTCGGCCGCGGCGCTGGACAGCTTGCGCCAGCGTTGGCCGAAAATTCCCATCGTGGGCATGGAGCCCGCGGTCAAACCCGCCAGCGCCCGCACCGTCACGGGCAAAGTGGGCATTATGGCCACGCCCGGCACGCTGCAGGCCGAGCGTTTCCACCTCCTGGTCGAGCGTTTCGCCGGTGGTGTGGACGTCTACACCCAGATCTGTCCGGGTCTGGTGGAGATGGTGGAGGCCGGACAACTGGATGGACAGGAGATCGATGCTCGGTTACACTTGTTGTTGGATCCTCTGACAGATCGAGGCATCGATCAGTTGGTTTTGGGTTGCACCCACTACCCTTTCCTGGCTCCCGCCATCCAGCGCGCGGTGGGCCAAGAAGTGACGCTGATCGATCCGGCGCCGGCCGTCGCGAAACAAGTGCAAAACGTGCTTGCCTCCCGTCAACAGTTGGCCCCGCCCGCCGCTGTACCCGACCATCGTTTTACCACCACCGCCGCTGCCGACGCATTCGCCGCCACGATCAGGCGTTTGGTCGGCGTTGAAGCGCCGCGTACGACCCACCTCGCGACCACGACCGCAATCAGTTGAGAAAATGATCATGACTTCCCAAAAGCCGCCAGAAGCAGACGCCTCCAGCACGGAAGCAAAAAGGATGCCCCAGGGGCAAGAAACATGGCGGCAACTGGTCGAACTCCTGCCTGACGGCGTGGCGATTCATCGTCAGGGTAAATTGCGTTTCCTCAACAAATCCGCCCGGAAGATCTTAGGCATCGCCGAGGATGCTGAGATCGGCGAGCTACCTGTCATGCAATTCGTTCATCCCGATTACCGGCATACGGTCGCTGAAGGGATTCAAAGGCTACTCGAAACGGGAGAAAGAAAGCCTTTTAGCGAGGAGAAATTCGTGCGCCTGGACGGCACTGAAATCGATGTGGAAGTGGCGGGGTTTCCCTTTATCGAAAACGGTGAAATCGCTGTGCAAGTCGTTTTTCGCGACATCACCGAACGCAAAAAGAGGGTGCAGATACTGCGGGAGCGGGAAGCCTGGTACAATCGACTGGTCAATCTTCTGCCGGATGGCGTCGTCATTCATAGCCAGGGCAAAATACGTTTCCTCAACAAATCCGCACTGAAAATCACCGGCATCACCTCGGCTGACGAAGTCATTGGACAATCGGCCCTAAAATTCGTTCATCCCGACTATAGGCAGGTGGCGGCAGAGCGAATTCAGCGCTTACTGGCAACAGGAAAGAGCACCCCGTTCATCGAGGAAAAATTCATCCGCCCGGATGGCAGTGAATTCGATGTGGAAGTGGCGGCGTTTCCCTTCACCGAACGAGGTGAAACCGCAGTGCAGGTCGTCTTTCGTGACATCACGGCGCGCAAACAGGCCGAGCAGACACTACAACAGCATGCCCATCGCCTGGAACTGCTCAGCGAGATCGATCGGGCCAGCCTGACAGCACAACCAATGGAAGAGATCGCTCGCAGCGCGCTTGTTTCACTGCGGGAACTGATACCCTGCCAGCGCGCCAGCGTCGCTCTTTTCGAGTCGCCTCCCTCTATTTCGACAACGGTTATCGCAGTCGAAACTTCTG
>DUEF01000234.1 GCA_011176555.1 Caldilineae bacterium | reverse complement strand
CAGGCTGACGAGGATGAAGCAGGGCCGCTCCTCGCGGCGAGATAGCTCCAGATCGCTCACCCATCCTTTCCTCATGCCGATGAGGATGTAGGCCAGGGGGATGCCGGTGAGCAGGAGTAGCGCCAGCAACGCCCAACCCACGCCCGCCCAGCCCGCCACATGCCAGCCGATGGCCGGGAAAATGAGCAAAGAAAGGAAGGAGCTATCGAAGAAAACGGAAACCCAACGGGCGAGCTTGGAAGCCAATGTCATTTCTCAACTCCGCAACATGCGCAGACCGCTGGCGATAACGACGAACTCGCTGATCTCGTGTCCCAACACCGCCAGGGGCAGGGTGAGCGCGCCAGAGAGCGCGCCGATCACCAGGACGCTGATGACGATAGCCGCCAGCGCCAGATTCTGGCCGACGACTTTCTGATTGCGTCGGGCCAGTTGCAGAGCGTAGACCAGCTTCTCCAAATCATCGGCCATGAGAGCCACATCGGCCGTTTCCAGAGCCACATCGGTCCCCGCCGCGCCCATGGCCACCCCCACCGTCGCTTCGGCCAACGCTGGCGCGTCGTTGACGCCATCGCCCACCATCGCCACATGGCCATAGCGCTCGTGCAACTCCCGCACTTTCGTCACCTTGTCCTCAGGCAATAGCCCGGCGAAGTGGGCGTCCACTCCCGTCTCCTCGGCGATGGCGCTGGCCGTGCGTTCGTTGTCGCCCGTCAGCATCACCACCTGCTCGATGCCGATGGCGTGCAGGTCGGCGATGGCCTGGCGGGCATTAGGGCGCACCTCGTCGCGGATGGCGATCAGGCCGAGAATGGCGTTGGGGCGAGGAACGCTTGCCGGGGGGACGGCCGGGGGAGCACCAGAGGTCGGGCCTACCAGGACGACAGTTTTGCCTTCTCTCTGCAATCGTTCGATCTGTTCCTTGATTGCGCTTTCGTTCTCCAGGGCTCCTGAGAACAGGTCCGGGCTGCCCACGATGATGGATTGTCCATGGACCCGCCCGCTGGCGCCGGCGCCGGGCAACGCCTGAAAGTCACTCACCGGCGGCGCATCCACTTCCTGCGCCTCAGCCTTCCGTATGACAGCGCGGGCCAGGGGGTGCTCGCTGCGGCTCTCCACCGCCGCCGCCAGCCGGAGAACCTCAGACTGTGGATCATCGTTCGCAGAGTGGGTGGATAAATCCGCACTCAAAACATCGGTTACCTGCGGCTGGCCACTGGTGATGGTGCCGGTCTTGTCCAGCGCCACGACCTGGACCCGGGCCAGCTCCTCTACATAAACGCCGCCTTTGATCAGCACGCCGTTGCGGGCTCCTGTGCCCAGGGTCGCCACCAGCGTGATGGGGATGGAAATGACCAGGGCGCAGGGCGCGGCAGCGACGATGAAAACCGTGGCCCGGGTGAGCCAATCGGTCCAGTCCTGGCCGAAAAAGAGGGGCGGGATGGCAGCAATGAGGATTCCGAGCAGCAAGACGAGGGGGCTGTAGCGCCGTCCAAAGCGTTCGATGAAGCGTTGGCTCTCGCCTTTGCGCTCCTGCGCCTCCTCCACCATCTGGATGATGCGAGAGATGGTGTTGTCGGCGAAGGTCTTGGTCGCCTCCACCTCCAGGGCGCCCTCGCCATTGATACTGCCCGCGAAAACCATATCGCCGGGCTGCTTTTCCACCGGTGCGCTCTCGCCGGTGACCGGAGCCTGGTTCACGCTGGAAGCGCCCGCGAGCACCTTGCCGTCCGTGGGCATCGACTGCCCCGGCCTGACGATGAACATGTCCCCGACTTTTAGCTCCTCCACCGGAATCTCTGTCTCCCGACCATCCCGTCGCACCAGCGCCCTTTTTGGGGCCAGGTCCATCAGCGCCTTGATAGCGGAGCGGGTTTTCTCCTCGGTGTAGCCCTCCACCGCCTCGCTGATGGAATAGAGGAAGACCAGCATGGCCGCTTCCCCCAACTGGCCCATGAGCGCAGCCACCATCGCGGCCACAGTCATCAGCAGCTCGATGCCGATCTCCCGCTCGTACACCAGCTCCATGATGGCCTCCCGCCCGAAATAGTAGCCGCCGAGGAGGATGGCCGCCACATAGAGCGCGTGGGAGAGGAGCGCTGGTGCGGGGGTCAGGCCGAGAAGAAAGCCCGCCAGCAGCAAAACGCCCGAGATCACCGACAAAATCACTTTGGGATTGCGCCAGGGCCGGGGCTGTTCGGGCATTCCCAGGCCTGTGACGGGCGGAAATCCCGATGTCTCCAGTTTTTCCCGCACGGCCTCCTCGTCGGTCTGGGCGGGGTCGTAAGCAAGGACGACCTTGGCCGATTTGGGGTAGATGTCCAGGTCCAGGATGCCGGGGAAGTCTTCCAGACTGCGCTTCAGCGCCGCGGCGTCGTGCTCGCAATCGAGGTTGCCGACGCGTAGTTCCAATTTTTGTCTTGACATGTGTTCGCTACCGGGTGTATATCGGTTGAGTGAGGAAAGGCGGAGGGGAGCAGTAAATCAGGAGGGCGGAAAATCAGCGGTCAATCATCTTCGCCCCGAAGCGATGTCGCTTCTTCATCGATCCAGTCTTCTTCCACGAAGACCATGCCCTTGCGTCCGGGCACTTTGCGCGGCGGCCCCGCTT
>DUEF01000233.1 GCA_011176555.1 Caldilineae bacterium | reverse complement strand
TGGTGGGCGTTGCTGTGGCAGGAACTGTTGTCGGCTCTGTGGTTGCCGTGAAAGCGGGTGTGGCCGTGTGCGTGGGAGTGGGGCTGACCGCGCTGGTCGGAGAAGATGTGGCGGTGGGTCCCGGCGTGAAAGTTGCAGTTGGCGTGTCTGTCGGCGCAGGCGTTGGCGTGTCGGTGGGAACGGTGGTGGGGGAAGGTGTGTTGGTGGGTTCCAGCGTAGCGGTGGGGGATGGGTCGGTGGAAGATGAAGTGGCAGTGGGTGTTGGTGTGCTGGTGGGTGTTGGCGTCCTGACATTGACGCCGGCGGAGATAGGATCCTGGAAATGCGAGTTGTCGTTTACATCGAGGTCTTCTAGCTGATACCAGTAGAGAACGCCTTGCTCGATATCGTCATCGGTGAAGGAATAGTACGCGCCGGTGAAGCTGTCTCCTTGTGCACCGATGGCATAGATTTGAACCCAGGGCCCCGCGTGACTTTCGCTTCTGTACAAAAAGAAGGCGCTGTTGTCCAATTCGGTTGCCGTTTCCCATTCGATGAGGATGGATGTTTCCTGGGCTGTGGCGCTGAAATAGATGAGATCGACTGATGCCAGCGCTGGCGCAGAGATCAACACGAACGTGCTGGCTAGCAAGAGAAGAGCAATAAAAAGTGAAGATCGTCGAAACATAGTCGGGCGGTCCCTCGAGCGGGATGGTGGGGGATTCAGGGCTGGGCGGGAACAGGTAAGCGCATGGCCGGATCACCGAAGAGGGTCATGGTGTCGATCAGGTTATGGGGGCCATGCAAATCGTAGTAACGTTGTTTGGCGATCATCAGCGCCGCGCCGATTTCCTGCGTACCGTCGGCGAACAGCGCTGTCATCAATTTTTGGCGGAATTCATTTTGCTGATAGGTGTATCCCAGCCCGGATGGAGAGATGGTCGCCACCGCGCCGCCGTTCGGAAGACGCTGCATGGTTTCGGCGATGCTAAACAGCCTCGGAACCGGATAGGTGAAGTAGCCATCGAGGCAGTTGAAGGTCATGACGATGGGAAGTTTGTCGGCATTGTTAAGTGCAGAAATATCGTTTAGAGTCCAGATGCCTTCATGTGTCCAGCGATGGGGAGCGCCATGCCCGGTGAATTGCACCATCCACACGCCATTGTTGATGGCATTGATGATCGCGGCTGTGGCTGCGTCAGCATCGGGAACCGTCTGGAAAAGATAGGTTCGTTCGGGGACCAGGTCGGCGGGAAGATAGTCGTTGATTATCGCATCGGAAACGGCGGGGAAATCACCGGCGCTATCAGCATTGTCGGCCACGAACAGGGCGCGTTGCTGCCAGGGTTCAGAGCGCACGCTTTCATCATAAGCGATAATTTTATCGACGACGACAGACGCTTCGGCCAGGGTGTTGACTGCCAAACGACCCACGGCGATATCGGGGCGACGGTCACCGTCGAGGTCGGCGTAGGCGTTGTCGGTTGGCACTTCACCTTGATCGGGATCCGTCCAGGCGAGGTAAGGGGGGATGATGTTGGGCTGCGGCGGGTAACGATCGGGGGCATAGCCCTTGAAGTTCCAATGCCCATCGCCAACCAGCGTCAGGAATTGCGGCGCTGGACCCGGCCAGTTGTTTTGCGCCCAGGCCAGCATCGTTGGCACGGCCCGGGGATGGTAGATGCCGTCGTTGAATTCATCGATGACCTGACTGAATTCGGCAACAATGGCGCGACGACCGTGCGCTTCATGCCATGCAGCCAGGCGTTCGGCCGCGGGACGAAGTTCGGACGAAGTCACGATCACGGCGTCAGCGCCCCGTTCGGGGTGGCGCAGTCCCGGGTCGGTGTAGAGGCGGATGCTGGCGGGCGTTGCGATCGTGTCGGTTTGCTGGAGCCAGAAATGGTCGCCGACTTGTTGATCCACGCGGAAATAGGCCGTGTACGGAAGTCCTTGCGCCGTCATCGCGGGCAGACTGCTGCTCTGGCCGGCGTCGTTACTGAGGTGCAGGGGCAGGAAGGTCCGGGTGTCCAGGTCTTTAGCACCGGTCAAACGTTTTGGATGGAAGGGGTCGCTGATGTCCCAGATGGCGATATCTGGGCTATCCCAGCCCGACGCACGATACTCTTGCAGTCCGTTGGTTTCAGCGTGAAAATCGAGTTGGCCCTGCCAGGCCTGGAACAAACGGCGATACTCGATTTCCCACCAGTTGAGATAAACATCATCGCTGGTCGATGAGGGGGCTGTGCTGGCGGGAGCATCGCTGTCGAGCCAGGCCAGGGCGTCGTCCTGCCAGGATGATTCGGGCGGGGATGAAACCGCAACCGCATCGGGGGCGTTGATGGCCCCGATCGTAACGTCGTTCAGTCCGTGGATGGCGACATCTGCCGGAATCGTGGTTGTGAAGACTTTTCGTCGTTTCCCCGACCAGGTTTCATCAACCAGTGGCGTTTCGTTCAGGGCGATTGTGGTGCGGTGCAGGACGTTTTTACGGGCGTTTTCATCGACCCGAAGCAAGAATTCGGTGTTGCTTGCCGGATAGGGGATTGTGTAGGGATAGGTGCGGGTGATGCCTTGCCCCGCCCCCAGCGGTTGGATTCTGTCCCAAAACCAGGTGTCTTTTGTTTCAGGAAACATGGTGTGTTGGGTGTACCAGTGGTTGTTCTCTTCCGCCCGCACGGTGGTGGCGAAGTCCGCGGACGGGGCGATGTCTCCCTGGGGCGTGGCGTCTACGCTTTTGATACGAAGGCCGGGAGCTCCGTCCAGGTCGAGCCAGTAGACGTTTTCGTCAGTGTACTTTTCGTCTTGAATCGTGCTGTGGTATTTCTGTCCGAAAAACTCGATATAATCGTCGTTATCGAAGTGACCATCGGCTTCGCCGATAACCTGAATAGCGACGGGCAGTCCCCTACTCGTCATGGCAAAGAGACGTGGATCAAGTTCTGTGGGCTCCACGCCGGCCGCTAGCAGGTCTGCCGGCGTGATGCGCTGGATGCCGTCTTCGGTGACGCCGATGCGGAGGCGCGTGACTTCCTGCAGGGAGGCGAAACCGGCGCGCGGGAACGATGCAATCAGGAAGGAGATAGCGAGAAGGGTGGTGAGTAGGATCTTTTGTCGTCGCAAGGTGTGAATACCTCGGTTGGTGATGGGACGAGCGGTCAGCGTCGGGCTTGCTCGATATAGGCCAGACTCTGATGCCGGAAGTAGGTGTTGGACAACACCACCGGTGGAGAAGATGGGTGATCAGCGCCGGGCCTGCTCGATATAGGCCAGGCTCTGATGCCGGAAATAGGTGTTGTAGAGCGTGGCGTAATGGCCGCCTTGGGTCAGGAGGGCGTCGTGATCGCCTTCTTCGATGATCTGGCCGTGGTCCAGGACCAGGATGCGGTCGGCGGCCTTGACGGTGGAGAGGCGGTGGGCGATAAGGATGCTGGTGCTGCGGGCCAATATCAAGTTCAGCGCCTGTTGAATCTGCCATTCGGTGAAGGGATCGATACTGGCTGTGGCTTCGTCCAGGATGAAGATGGCGGGATCTTGCACCAGCACCCGCATCAGGGCGACCAGTTGGCGCTGGCCCATGGATAGGCGTCCACCTCGCTCGCCCACCTCGGTGGCCAGACCGTGGGGTAGCGTCTCCAACCATTCTCCATCTCCGATCTGCCTGGCCAGATCCAGGATTTCCTGATCTGTGGCGTCCTCACGGGCATAGCGGATATTTTCGGCGACCGTGCCGGCGAAGAGGAAGGGCAATTGCGAGACGATTCCCAGCTGGCTGCGATAGGCGGTGAGGTCGAAACTGCGGATGTCCTGGCTATCGACCAGAATCTGTCCATTCTGGAACTCGTAGAAACGAGCGATGAGTCGGGCGATAGAGGATTTGCCCGCGCCAGTGTGGCCAACCAGGGCCACATTTTCGCCGGGATGGATGTGCAAGTCAAATCGTTCGAGAACGGGTTCTTTTTTTGTGTATTGGAAACAGACGTTATCGAACTGAATATCGCCCTGCAGCGGCGGGGGCGCGAGGTCGTCGGTCTGCACAACGCTGGGCTCCGACTCGATCAAGGCAAAGATGCGTTCGGCGGCGGAAAGACCGGCCTGCACCTGGGCGGAGAAGGCCGCCAGGTTCAGGATGGGGAAGAAGAAGCGGTCGAGGCTGGAGAGAAATAGATACCAGGCTCCGGCGCTGATCAGGGCATTGACCACGCCCAGCCCGCCCAGATAGACCAGAATGGCGGTGCCGATCCCGCCCAGGGCGTTGAGCACGGGGAAGACCAGGGCCAGCACGAAGCCTCTGCGGACGTTGACGTTGTAGGAGGTGGCGTTTGCCTGATCGAACTCGTGGTAGATGGTCGCCTCCTGGCGATAGTTTTTGGCTACAGCGATGCCGCCAATGCTTTCCATGATGTTGGCGTTGACGGTTGCCATCGCCCTCATGCCCAGGCGGGTGTAGCGGCGCATCAATTTGCGTAGCGAGCTGGCGGCCAGGAAGAGGATGGGGAGGAACAGGAAGACCGCCAGGGCCAGACGCCACTCGATGCTGATCAGAACGACGGCCAGGATAGCGGCCTGGACCAATTGCGAGAGGATATCGGTGATCAGGGTGACGACATCGCCGAAGTCCTTGGTGTCTGAGGTGATGCGGGAAACGATGCGACCGGATGAAAAGGTGTCGTAAAAGGACATGTCCTGCTCGACGGCCGCGGTGAAGGCGTCGGTGCGCAGGGTCAGCACCACGTCGCCGAGGGTGCGGGCGGTGAGACGGCGACGCCACCAGTTGGCGCCCCATACGATCACGCCCGAGGCCAGAACTCCCAGCGCCAGCAGAATGATGGTGGTGGCGGAGGCGTCGGTTTCCAACAGATTGACTCCGTGGGCCACGAGGATGGGCAGGGCGGCCGCTGACAGGCCGATGACAGTCAGCAAAAGGGCGATGAGCGCGATGCGCCGGGCATGGGGCTTGAAGTAAGCAGCCATGCCCAGGGCCAGTTCGCGGTCGCTGTACTGGCGGTCATACGCTTCGAGGTCGATGTTGGAGAAGAAACCCATAGCGGCTATTCAGCAAAAATGCGTTGGTATGCCTCGGACGTTTGCAGGAGTTCTTCGTGGTTGCCGATGGCGTCGATACGGCCTTTGCGCAGCACGATCACGAGATCGGCCCAGCGAATCTGGGAGAGGCGGTGGGTGATGATGAAGGTGGTGCGACCGCGGGCGGCGGCGTCGATGGCGCGCTGGATTTTGTCTTCGGTGGCGCTGTCGATGGCGCTGGTGGAGTCGTCGAGAATGAGAATGTGCGGGTCAGTGAGGAAGGCGCGGGCCAGAGCCAGGCGTTGTCGCTGCCCCCCGGACAGGGTGACGCCCCGTTCGCCGATCACCGTGTCGTAGCCATCCGTAAAGCCCAGGATGAACTCATGCGCTTGCGCCGCTCGCGCCGCCGCCTCGATCTCCGCCCGGCTGGCGTCCGGCCTGCCAAAGGCGATATTGTCGGCGACGCTGCGCGAGAACAGGAAGATGTCTTGCTCGATGATGGAGATTTGCTGGCGCAGCGATTCCAGATGCCAGTCTCGCACATCCACGCCATCCACCAACACCCGGCCAGCGCTCACGTCGTAAGTGCGGTTGATGAGCTTGGCCAGCGACGTCTTCCCGGAGCCGGTCTGGCCGACAATGGCGACCGTTTGGCCCGGGGCCACGCTAAAACTGATTTCTTGTAGAGCCGGATTTTCGTCACCGTAGGAAAAGGAAACGCCCTCGAATTCGACGTTTCCTTCCATCACCTTGGTTATCCCGGTGACATTCTCATCGAGATTCGTTTTGCTGTTGATCAGTTCGAGGATGCGGCGAGCGGCGGAGACGCCCGAACTGACCTGCGAGTAGGCGAACAGGGAGACAAAGGTCGGGAAGCCCAGTAATTGCAGCAAGCCCATGTAGGCCACGATGTCGCCGATGGCCAGGTGGCCCTGCCGGTAGAGAAAGACGGCGTGCACGAAGCCAAAAGCGTTCGCCAGGCCGAGCAACAGCAGAGGCAGGAAACGAGCTTCGACATCTCCCTGGTGAACGAACGCATCACGAAAACGACGGGCCTTGCCGCCAAAACGAGACACCTCGGCTTCTTCCTGCGCCGCTCCTTTCACGGTTTCGATGCCATCGATAGCTTCGGCCAGGCGGGAGTTCATGTCGCCGAAACTCCCTCGCACCTGACGCGTGATCGGTTGCAATTCGTGCAGGTATTGGGCCAGAGCGAAGATGTAGAACAGGATGTAGAGGGCCGGGACAAGCATCAGGGCCGGGTTGTAGCGCGGGGCGGCCAGCAGGGGCATGATCAGGAAACCGGCGGAGCCGACGACCAGATTGACGCCGGGATTGAACATCAGGTTGATCTCCCGCACATCGTTCGTGGCCCGGGCCATCGTGTCGCCCACCGGTTGCAGACTGTGAAAGGTCATGCTCTTGCCCAACAAGCTGACGTAAAGTTCGTCCCGAATATCCCGCTCGGTGCGCTGGCCGACCAGCTCGGCGCTGAAATTTCGCCCCAGTTGCAGGATGCTGCGCAGCAATTGCGAGATCAGGATCAGCAACGCCGAGCGCAGCAGAATCGTCATCTGCGGCGGCTGCGCCAGAATGCCGTCGAAGGCCTGGCCGATGAGCACGGGGATGGCAGCCGCCAGCGCCGCGTTGCTGAACGCCCCCACAATCATAACGATCCACAGGGGCCAGTGACGGAGGGCGTGTGAAATCAACCAGCGTACAGCGCCTTTACGATTGGTGCGATGGCGTTGAGGGAGGGTGAATTCGGCGGTGGGGTTGAGCGCTGTCATCAACCATGATTGTAATCTGCATGAAGAGGTTCATCCAAATTAGGCGCACTGCCCTTTTCGATTTTAAGCGTGACCTCCGGGAGGTGGCCATCACATATTTGTCCACACGGATGGTTTGCGGCCACCTCCCGGAGGTCTTGGTTAGACGCGCCTAATCCCCTGGCGTCAGGGCGAAAACCATGCGCCCGACCCGGTTGCTTGTGGCCCGGCTTACGTCATCGCCGCCCAACGCCTGCACCTGGTAGAAGTAATCGCTTGACGGCAAAGCCGTCGTGTCGTCGAATTCCACCGTGGTTCCGGTGGCGGGTGGCGGGATCTCGCTGGCGATGTGTTCATCACTCCCATCCCCGGGCGCGAAATAGGGAGCGCTATCGCCGCGATAGACATCGTAGGAGATATTCTGGTCGTAGTGATCCCAGACGAGGGTGATGTAGATGTTTTCCGTGATGGTGACCGGCGGCTCCACCGGCGGCGGGGCGTCAAGGAGGATGTCATCACTGTTGGCGTAGGTGGTGGAGCCGGTCGAGACTTCGACATGGACGGTTTTAGCGCCGTTGCCCGGGCTCAGTGTCCAGGCCTTAGCGTTGGCGAAAGACTCCCAGGCGGACCAGGCCCCAGCTTCATTGCGGAAGCGCATCTGCTGGGCATCACTCGGCCCGTAGACATAAAGTTGCACGTGAATGGTGTCGGTCGCGAACGCTTCTCGCTCGATGACCAGGGGGTAGACTGTGTTGCGCTTGCCGAAGTCCTGCGTCCAGTAGTGGTAGTAGGGGCCGTTGTTGAAACTGTCGGGCGTGCAGCCGCCGCTGGATGTCTGGCGTACATTGCCCTGATCCCCGGCCTGGTAGTAGTAACCGGCGCCAAGCTCCCGGAAGTCGGTGGAAAGGATGTTGCTGCGATGCCCGCTGCTGTTCATCCAGGCGTTCATGACCGCCTCGGGCGAGTCGTAGCCCGCGGCGATGTTTTCTCCGGCGTAATTCCAGTCGTATCCGGCGTTTGTCATGCGGTCCCACGGCTCCAGGCCGGTGTCGGGATCGCAGTGCATGACGTAGTCATCTTCCGCCATGTCGACGCTGTGGTCGTGCGCCACCGAGTGAAGAATGCTCTCATGCTTCAGGGGCGGCAGATTGCCATTGTCCCAGCGCTCCTGGTTGACCAGAGCGGCGATGTCGTCTTCGAAGGTGGGTGTGGCCTGGCTGGATGTTTGCCCGCGCTCTGGTGGTAAGGCCAGTTCTGCGGCGGGCGCGCTGGCAAAAAGGGGTGGGGGCAGGCGGTTGGGTGTGGGGATGGGGGTTGTGGTTTGCAGATGCTGGGGGACAGAAGAGGGCTGAGCCAGAACCAGTTGGGGGAGAAGCGCCACAAAGAGAACAGCGATGGTGACCAGCACAGATAGCCTGAATGCATGTTTTAGATCGAATTTCGTATTCATGAGAGCTCGAAACAACTTCTGTGAGGTGACCGACGCCGCCGCTAGCCTGGGACCAGGGCAAAGTGGAAGACGCCGGTGCGGTTGGATGGCAACGAAAGGTTGGCGCTGGCATCCTTTGATCGCACCAGGTAGAAGTGATTTTCGTCTGCGATCAGCGGCATGTCGATGGTCGCTTGCGTGGGTTGGTCCCGGAGATTCGACAGATGCGAGGTGAAATAGGGCGATTCACTGCGGTAGACCCGGTATGCTCCGGTGCTGTCGGGCCAGTCGAGGGTGACGAAATCGGCGTGCTGTTGGATGGCGACAGCCGGGGTAGGAGGCGGGGTGAAGGCCGCGACGGAGGACAAATCGATCTTCCAGAGATTGGCGTAGTCCCGCCCCCGGTCCGCCAGCACGATCCAATCCTTCTCGGGCCAGTAGGCGATGGTGATGAAGGCGCGGTCGCCGGAGACGAGGGTTTCCCAGGCGTTCAGGTTGGCGGTGCGCATCACCCGCCCATCTTCTGTGATGGTGTAAATCCGTCCGGCGCTATCTTCGGCCAGGTAGTTGTAGGCCCAGGTTTTGACGCTGAAGTCGGGGAAGCTGTGCGTGGTGACTGTGCTATCGGTATCGAGCGCCAGCAGTTCGGTGCGGTCGAAGGAGAGGGCCAGAAGGCGGTTGGCATAGACGAATAGTCGGGTGCGGCAGGCGGTCTGGCTGGCGAAAGCCGGTAGCCGGGTCCAGGTATTGCCCTCGTTGTCGCTTTGGGCGAGGCCGCATGGCTCCTGGTAGACGTCGTTCCAGGTGGCGTAGAGTTTGCCGCCGAGGCCGGTGATGTCGTAGGTGCGATATTCGCCGACGCCATCATCCCGATCGGCCAGGCGCGCCCAGCTGTTTCCCTGGTCAGCGCTGACGAAGATCTCGCCGCTCCAGGTTTTGTAATCGCCCTGGTGCGAGCTAACGGCGGCGTAGAGGCGATCTTGGGTGGGGTGATGCCACAAACCCCAGGTGTGGATGACATTGGGCAGGTTGCGGTGTTTGGTGAAATCATCCGGCGGGGAATAGACGTAGGTGTTGCCCCAATCCCACTGGTGGTCAGGCCCTCTGTCGGTCGGATCGGCGCCGGGGATGTAGATCACGCCGTTGTGGGGCGTCATGCCGATGAAGCCCTGTTCGTCGAGGGGGGAAATGGCGGTGACGGTGATGGCGTCGGTGCTGGCGAAAAGGGCGCCGTTGTTGCCGTCTTCTGCCGGCCGGGCGGTGCCGAAGCCGAGATAGAGCGTATCCCCGACCGGCGTCAGGGCGTATGCGCCGAAGTACTCGGGGTTTCCGGCATAGCCCGTCTCCGCTTCGTACCAGGTGGCGTAATCGAAGCCGGGGGTGATTAATTCTGCCAGGTTTGGCGGTGGCGCCGATTGGGGCATTTGCACTAACGGCAACCAGGCCTGGTTGTTTTGGCGTGGGGGCTGTTCCTCTGGCCCCAGCTTCGCTGCTGTCCCCACCGATGGTTTTCGCTCGAGCTTTTGTCTCGCCGAGAGCGTTGGCATTGGCGAGAGTAGCAGCAGGGCAATGGTGGCGGTGATGATCATGCGTCGCATGTGTGGCTCCAGCGTCTGGAAGGCGTTGTTGGTTATGCGGTGGCGGTGTGGACGTGGAGGTGACGGGAATGGTCGGGATTCAGACAATGGGTGGAGCGTTTGGGGTTCTATCTTGTTATGACGTCGAATCTTCTATGATTAGGACTGTAAACTATTTTTAAGGTTGATATCCATTATTGCCCGGCCTACCGTCGTTCCGCCCGCAATAGCGGTAAAAAGAAAACGGCGACGAGGGATGTCGTCACCGTTTAAAAAGCACTCAGTCAAGTCTGGAATGAGGCAAATGTCATTCTCTGAACGGAGTGAGGGTTCTCCGTTTGTCAACAACGAGATTACCTTCGGCTTCGCTCAGGATATGCTTCGTTTCACTCGGTAACCGTCCATCATTTACTTCCCGCCTCTGTTGTAGCGCGTCATGTCGAAGCGAAGTGAGACATCTTCTCGCAAGCAGGGAGATTTCTCCTCGCTGCACTCGTCGAAATGACGTAAAGCAGGGAGTTATTTATTCTTAGACGACCACTCAGAATGACGTTCCATCGCACCACGCTTGACCG
>DUEF01000232.1 GCA_011176555.1 Caldilineae bacterium | reverse complement strand
TGCCATCCCGTATCTCGCCCAGTCGGTGCAGCACATCCTCCGGCGTCTTGCCCTGATCCAGCATTTCCAGCGCTTCCAGGAGCATGAAGCCGGTGCCGATGGATCCGCTATTGCCGTCGAAGGGATAGACGGTGATGTCATCCTTCACCATGTCGGCGGCCAGCACGGCCGAGTGATAGGTTCCGCTGAGCTTCGCTCCGATGTGAATCGAGAGGATGGCGTCATGGTCGGCAGCCAGTTGCCGGTAGAGATCAGCGAAATCGGCCGGGCTGGGCTGAGAGGTCTTGGGAATTGCGCCTTCGGCATCGACGAGGCGGAAGAAGGTCGCTTCGTCGATATCGATGCCCTCGCGATAGGTGGCGTTGCCAAACTGGATGTGGATGGGGACGACGTGCACGCGGTTCCATCCCGGCCAATCTGGCGGCATGTCGGTGGTCGAATCGGTGACGAGTGCTATCTTTGACATTCGTTAGATGAGGTCTCGTTCTCGGAGGTCGTCGCGCAAGGCGATCAGGGTGCGATGGTACAAGGACTTGACGGAGGACTCTGTACGTCCCATGACCTTGCCGATTTCGGCGTTAGGAAGTCGTTCGACGAATTTGAGGATCAGGAGTTGTTGGCGGTCGTCGGCAAGCCGGTGAATGGCTGAGATCAACTCATTTTGGGTTTCCTGGTTCTCGACCATCTGACTGGGATTCGGCCTTGTCGATCTGATGACGGCGAGTTCTTCCAGGGGAACCGATTTGCGTCTGGATTGTTGTCGATGCCAATTGGCGACCAGGTTGTGAGCAATGCGATAAAGCCAGGCGGAAAAGGGTATGCCGCGATCTTCATAACTGTCGATCTTTTTTAAGGCTCGAAAAAAAGTGCGTGCAGTCAGATCTTCGGCGTCATCGGCATTGCCGACGCGGTAATAGATGTAGTTGTAGATCCGATCCACATAGCGTTGGTACAATTGTCCAAACGCCTCGGGATCGGTTTTGGCGCGCTCGATAAGAGCGGTTTCGTTTACGTGTTGGTTAGGTGGCACAGCAATAATGATTTTACGCGGTGCAAAGGTTGAAACACCGCTGACATGATTTGGTCGCGAAATTGAATTGCACCATTCTAGCACTGGCGCGGGATGGGGGCAAAGCGTTGTCAACCGCCTCAGCTTATGTTATCCTGTGGCGACTTCAATTCGGTAACATCAGATGAGTTGTAAAAAAAGGAGCTGACATTGACAAATTATAATCATAAAAGGCGTGTGGTCATTACCGGCATGGGCGCTGTTAGCCCGGTTGGATTGGATGCGCGTACGACCTGGGAGAGCTTGCTTGCGGGTCGCGTTGGCGTGGGCCCTATCACCGATTACGACGCCAGTAAGCTACCCACCCAGGTGGTTGCACAGATCAAAGACTTCGATCCGTTACAGTACCAGACTCACCGAGAGGCCAGGCGCACCGGACGCGTGACTCAATTGGCCATTGCTTCGACCGAGGAGGCCATTACGAATGCCGCCCTGGACCTGGAGGCGGAGGATCGAACGCGGGTTGGCATCGAGATAGGTAGCGCCTTCGGCGCGCTCAGTATTTTGGAAGACCAGGTTGTTGTCAGAGAGCAACGTGGTTTGAAGAGCACCAAGCCCACCCTGGCGCCTGCTGTGCTCATTTCGACAACGCCGAGTTTGATCGCCATCCGCCATGGCATCCAGGGGCCGGTGAATTCGCCGGTGGTGGCCTGCGCCACGGGCGTTTATAGCCTGGGCAGCGCGGCGCGGCGCATTCAAAGCGGTGAGGCCGATGTGATGCTCGCCGGCGGCACAGACGCCTACACCTCGCAGATCATCATCTTCTCCTTCAGTCGCCTGGGCGCGATGACAAGGCGCAACGATGAGCCCGAGACCGCCATCCGGCCCTTTGATCTGGAGCGAGACGGCATGACGGTGGGCGAAGGCGCGGTGACGATGGTGTTGGAATCGTTGGAGCACGCCCAAGCGCGCGGCGCCACCATTCTCGCCGAGTACGGGGGCATGGGCTTCACGTCCGACGCCTTCCATCTCGCCGCGCCCGACCCGGAAGGCGTTGGCGCTGGCCGGGCGATGAAGCTGGCGTTGGAAGCGTCCGGCCTCGAACCGGAAGATGTGGATTACATCGCCGCACATGGCACGGCCACCAGGCTCAACGATCCCTCGGAGACCAAGGCCATCAAATATGCGTTGGGCGAACACGCCTACCAGGTTCCCACCACCTCCATCAAGCCGATGATCGGCCATGCCATGGGCGCGGCGGGCGCTTTTGGGGCGCTGACCATCATCGAGGCCATTCGCACCGGCTGGGTTCCTCCCACCCTCAATTATTCTGTGCCCGACCCGGAGTGCGATCTCGACTATGTGCCCAACCAGGCGCGGCAGGTGCATGTCGATGCGGGCATGACCAACGCTTTCGGTTTCGGCGGCCAGAATGCCTCTGTGCTGATCAAACGTTTTGTGGAGTGAATCGGTAGGTTGCAAGTAGCAGGTCGCAAGTGGCAGGCCTGTCCTGAGCGAAGCCGAAGAATCGCATGTGACCTTTTCTCCTACTCCTTTCACGCTCTCCCTTCCCACCATCCTGATGCCGCCAGTCAAGCCCACCAACATCAACCTTTTCGTCACCTGCCTGGTCGATCATCTCTATCCTGAGATCGCCGAAGATGTGGTGGCCGTGCTCGAACGGGAGGGTGTCAGCGTGCATGTGCCTCCCGGCCAAACCTGTTGCGGCCAGCCAGCCTTCAATGGCGGATTCCGCGATGAGGCGCGGCGAATGGCCCGCCATTTTCTCGATATTTTCGCAGCCACCGAGGGGCCGATTGAGACGCCATCCGGCTCCTGCGCGGCCATGGTCGTGCATCATTACCCGGAGCTGTTCGCCGATGAGCCGGAACAGCGCCAACGGGCGGAAGAGGTGGCCGGTCGGGTGCGGGAGTTCAGCCAGTTCCTGGTCGAAGATCTGGGCCTGACGCAGGCAGGCGGGAAGCCTGGCCGCTACACGTTTCATCCTTCCTGCCATCTCACGCGGGAATTGGGGGTGCGCGGTATCGCCGAAACCCTGCTTGACAACATCCCCGACGCTGAGCGCGTCCCCCTGCCCGAAGCAGAGGCCTGTTGCGGATTCGGGGGGCTTTTTGCGGTGAAGTTGCCCGCGGTCTCGTCGGCGATGATGCAGCGCAAGTTGAGCAATATCGAAGCCAGCGGCGCTGAAACCTGCGTGGTTTGCGACGCCTCGTGCATGATGCACCTGAACGGTGGCCTGGTGAAGCAAGGAAAAGAGCCAATTGTCAAGCATTTGGCGGAGGTGTTGGTGGAATGACGACTTTCAACCAACGCGCTGAAATCGCCCTGCAGGATATTCCCCTCCAGCAGGCTCTGGGCCATGCCATCGATCATTTTGTCGAGGGGCGAGAGGCCGCGTTCGCCGCCCTGCCCCATGGCGAGGCCTTGCGCGACCACGGGCGCAGCGTGCGGGCCAACACCATCGCCCACCTGGATGAGCATCTGCTCGAATTCGAACGCAACGCCCTGGCCAATGGCAGCCAGGTGCACTGGGCGCGCGACGCCGAAGAAGCGCGCAAGATCGTCATCCAGATCGCTCGCCAGAACGATGTGAAATCGGTCGTCAAGAGCAAATCCATGCTCAGCGAGGAGATCGAAGTCAACAAGGTGCTGGAACGGGCGGGGCTGAAGGTGGTGGAGACCGATTTGGGCGAGTATATCGTGCAGTTGGGCGGGGATCATCCCAGCCACATCATCGCTCCGGTGGTGCACTGGCGGCTGGAGGACGTGGCGCAGTTGTTCAATGAACATTTGGGCACCCCCCTGGACGCCGACATCCCCGATCTGGTCGGAGCCGCGCGGCAGGCGCTGCGCCAGGAATTTATCCAGGCCGACATGGGGATTTCCGGCGCCAATTTCGCCGTGGCCGAGACCGGCAGCATCGTGCTGGTGACCAACGAGGGCAATGGCCGCTACGTGACCACCACCCCGCGCATCCACGTCGCTCTGGTGGGCATCGAGCGCCTGGCCC
>DUEF01000231.1 GCA_011176555.1 Caldilineae bacterium | reverse complement strand
CGTAGTCGGAAATCAGAAGATCGTCGCCGATGCGGAGCGTATCCGCATCTTCAAGTTCATTCACTTCCACCAAGATTTCGATATCGATATTGTACTTTCGGGCGATGCTCCACAAGGTGTCGCCTGGTTGTACGGTGTAATGAATGAATATGGGCGTAGAGGTCAAGGTGGGCGTAGACGTTGGGGGAGGTAAGGTCGGTGTAGCGAAATCCTCAGGAAGCGCACAGGCGCTAATCCCCAACAGCAGGAAAAAAACTACCGCAACAATCGTCAAAAGTCTCATATCAATAATGTTTGGGAACGAGATAGCGGCCATCCACCCAACCGACGATGCCCCTGGGTTCAACGAACACCTCGTACCAGCGCGCCCGCTTTTCCTTTTGCGGGCCTTGCTGAAGAATAACTATGTCGCGTGGTCGTACGACGCCGACCACGGCCGCTTTGGAGCTGGGCCTGGAACGTACGTACAACCCTTTCAGATCCGGAGCCAAGCGGGCGCGACCACCGATGAGCAGGCTATCGGGATCGCTGCCTTCGGTCACCCGGAGTTCTTTCGGTCGCAGGTAGAGGCCATTGACCCAACCGAGTATGCCTCGATCCAGATTACGCACTTCGAACCATGGCGTGTTTTTGATCATTTGCGGGCCTTTGCGGATGACCAGAGTCTCACCCGGGCTCGCTTTCCCCGCCGAACCGCCTTTTGCCCCTGGTTCGACATACATTTTGATCGTGCCGGCCGATTTCAGCACCACCACCTGGACGCCAAGTGCATAAATGTTTTCGATTTCCTCGTCGGCGTCGTCCTCGACAGGCTCTTCGGGAATGTGAACGAGTTGTCTCGGTTCGGGATATGTGGGTCTGGATGCGACCTGTCTGCTTATGGGCTCTGAATCGCATTCTTCTATCGTCGTCAGTCTGAGATTATGGTTGGCGGCCCAGTTGCGAGCCGAAGCCCGGTCGGCTTTGCTGGTAGGCAGGGGCACGAAGGAAGCCTGGCGCAGTACAGAGACAGGGACATCGCTGTCCAAAAGTGGTAGACAATAGCCTTTGCGTGATGAGCTCACCATTTTGTCTGACCCTGGCACGAAAAAGACATCCAGCGTCACATCAGCTAACGCTTCCTCGTAGGCCTTGGGGCAGTTGCGATTGAATTTACCGGCGCGAATATCGCAAACCGGCGTCTTGTAAATGCCTTCTGGCGCTGTAAATCCCTGCGGCAGCGTTTGACCTGCATATCCGATGCTATCGTAGAGTTCGGGATCGGCCCAGATGCCTTCCATGATGTCATGCCAAATGGGCGCAGCGGTGGATGAGCCCAGTGCATCGTGCATCCGTGAGCCGTCGCTGTTCCCCACCCAAACACCAACCGCCACGTAGGGCGTAAACCCCACCGTAAGGTTGTCTCTCCAACCATCTGTCGTCCCAGTCTTCACGGCTGCGGGCTGGCTGGTGTTCAGGGCCGAATTGCGACCAAAAACCAACTGGCGACTGCGGGTGTCACTCAATACATCGGCGAGTTGATAAGCAGCGATTGGAGAAATGGCCTGCTGAGGCGCCAGTCGCTCGGCAGCCCGATAGAGCGGACGGCCTGCCGCGTCCTGAATTTCCCGAATGGCATGGGCGTGGGTATTGACGCCACCATTGGCAAATGTGGCGAAGGCGTTGGTCAATTCCAGCAAAGTCACCTCGTAACCGCCTACCGCCAACGCCAAACCATAATTCTCCGTCGGCTTATTCCAGGAACGGATGCCAAGTGCGTGAGCAGTAGTGAGCACCTTGTCCACACCCACATCATGCAACATTTTGATGGCCGGAACATTGAGTGAATTTGATAAAGCATCTCGCACCCGCACTGCGCCGTAGTACCGTCCGGTGATGTTGTGGGGAATGTAGAATCCGCCATGGCCATCAAAGTATCGCACGGGTGTGTCCCAAACGACCGATGCGGGGCTCCAGCCACGATCGAATGCAGTTGCGTAAACAACAGGTTTGATAGAAGAACCAGGTTGTCGAAGCTGAACCGCCATATTCACCTGGCCCGATATGGCTTCGTCGTAGTAGTCGATACTGCCCACCATCGCCAATATCTCGCCGGTGGTGGGGTGGATGATAACGACGGAGGCGTTGCTGGCGTTGTACTTCGACCCAATGGCATCGATTTGAGCGCGGGCGATTTGGTCCGCCAATTTTTGATAGCGCAAGTCGATGGTGGTGTGCACTTGCAAGCCCCGCCGCATCCCCTCGGCCCCGTACCGCTCCAACAACATTTCGTTGACGAAATCCACCAAGTGGGGCGCTTGCAGTTCGGGGAATTCGGGTGAGACCAGGCGGATAGGCTCAGCGACTGCCAGCGCTTTCTCCGCAGCAGTGATGAACCCGGCCCGTTCCATCAGGTCGAGGACAACAAGCTGTCGTCGTCGCGCAGCTTCTGGATTGACGAAAGGATCATAATAAATCGGCGCTTGTGGCAATCCCGCCAGGAATGCGGCTTCCGCCAGCGATAATTCGGAAAGCTCCTTATCCAGATACGTTTTTGCCGCGGCGACAATGCCGTAGGAGCGATGCCCATAAAAAATAGTGTTGAGATACATCTCCAGTATCTCATTTTTGCTAAAGCTATCCTCGATTTGCAATGCGACTACCGCTTCGCGGTATTTCCGTCCTAAACTTAGGTCATAGCGCTCCTGCTCAGGCATCTGCAAAGAGCGCGCCAGCTGCTGCGTGATGGTGCTGGCGCCCGATACGATCTCATCCGCTTGCCAATTTTGCCAGGCCGCCCGGGCAACAGCGGCCCAGTCGACACCCGTGTGCTGGTAAAAATTCTTGTCCTCGGTGGCTAAAGTCGCCTGAATCAGGACTTCAGGAATCACCTCCAGGGGAACGACATCCCGCCGCCCACGGTCTGAGAGTTCGTAGAGCAACGCGCCATGCCGGTCATAAATGCGCGTCGTCTGAAACAAGGGCTCGCCAGAAACTTCAGCCAGGCGGTCGATGGCTTGCGCAGTCAGTTCGTCAATGGCGGGATCGGAATCTGGATCAACAGTCTGGGCAGCACCTGCCATCTGAGTTGCAAGCAAGGTGAGACTCACTAAAACCAGAAGCAGGGCGCGACCCCATGATCTGCCATGTTTGTCGGTTGGGGGAATGAAATACCGGGTCATCTGATGGCCACCATGAAACATCTTTGGTTGTTCGTATAGATAAGTATCAACAAAATCCATCCATATTTTAGCACAAATACTCATTTTGGCGAAACGCTTATGACCAGCTACATGACTTTTGGCACTATGTCACGTGACCTTGCCGCGCGTACAATGGGGGGTGGAATTGAAAAACAACCGGCGTTCATCGCGAATGAATCGCCTATCCCCCATCAAGGAGGATTATTATGACGAACCAAGATCAATCTGTTGCGAAGCAAAACGACAAATCGGAAAAGAAGAATACGATCGTCGCCGGCGCGGCGCTCG
>DUEF01000230.1 GCA_011176555.1 Caldilineae bacterium | reverse complement strand
GGGCGCGGCCTCGGGCGTGTGAAAAGAACAGCCGGCCAGGAGTAAGCCGAAAACGATAATCAGTAGGTAGCGAGGTGAGTTCTTCATGGGAATCGGGTAATGCTACTCCACTGTGGGGCAGCTTCGGGGCTTGTTCGGGTTTTTGAGAATGCTCGGTTCATCGAACAGGTGTTGGATGCGATTGTTGATCATGTCCATGCGGGGCAATAACACCGCTGCTCCGGACGGCGTCCGCCAGCTCTTGGTTTCTTTGAAGCCGATGGTGAAGCCGTGGGCGTTTTCGGAGTCGATTTGGATGCCCAGCCGGCCCAGCGCCAGGAGATCGGTGAGACCCAGATCGGTTTCGATGCTACTACGCATGGCATCATACAGAGCCGGCAAGCGTGGGATGATGTTGACTTCACGCGCTCGATTCCGCAAGGCGATCAACACCCGCTGTTGGCGACGGTTGCGGTCGACGTCGCTGGTGGATTTTCGCTCTCGCACGTAGCGTAAAGCGAAGAAGCCATCCATGTGGTACGTGCCGGGCTGCAAAGTCTTGTACACCAGGTGTGTGCTGCCCGGTTGCGTGGGAAAACGTCCGGCAATGGGGCAATCCACGACGACATCGATCCCACCCAGGGCGTCCACCGCATCCTTGAAGCTCTCGAAATTGATCTTCATGTAGTGGTCGATGCGGATGCCAAAATTGGACTCGATGGTATCGGCTAACAGTCCGATGCCGCCACCATCAGGATACTTGTTGAGGGTTCCCCAAAAAGTGGCGGTGTTGATACGATTTTCGCCGACGGTGGGGATCCTCACCCACAAGTCTCGGGGGAAAGAGACGATGCCGACCTCACGATTGGCGAAATCCACCGCCGCCACCATAATGACATCGGAACGCCAGGGACGATCGGGATGGCGCTCATCGGAGCCGACGATGAGGATGTTGAGGGTGTGGTCCAAGCCCAATGGCCGCTTCACCGCAGCAGGCTCCGCCGCAGGTTGCTCTACCGCCTGGGGCTCGTTTTCCTGCACGATAGGCGTTTCGGTCGGAGCCATGGCGGGCAGTGGGGTGGGCGTTTCCGCAACTGCCACGGCTTCAGGCGTGGGCGGCGGCGTGGGCGTTTCGGTGGGGATCACCGGCGTGGCGGGAACCTTGATCCGGATCGGCGTCCGCACCGGCGCCATAGCAACTTCTGAGTTGTTCGCCAACGTCTCGACGGAGATGGCTGGCGGCGTTACGCCGGGAATGTTTACGGGGGCGGTGGCGGGCGTAACGCTAATTTCGGGATTAAAGATGATACTACTTACATCGCTGCTACAAGCTGATACGACAGTCAGCAAGGAAATAAGTAGCAAAGCTTTGAGCAATAAGCGCATGTTTCACCTTCACTGGGGAATAAATAAAAGGAATAAAGAAAATAATAGCAAAGTGCATCCATTTTATCGCAAAAAAGCAAAATGGTTAAATTCGGGGTGCTGGATATTGGTTATTGGCTATTGACGTCTCGACCATGCGTTGTCGCGTCTCCGATACCAAATAGTCAATAGCGAACGATAAAAACGGACAGGTATTTTCAGGCGACCATGAAGCTGTGGCCGCTCTGATTTCAAATGGAGATGAGGCGCTTGCGCAAGAAATTAAGGCTGTTGATGGTGAGCCAACTGCCGGAAAATTCGTCGGCGCCGCCTACGGGAAAATGTTTGGTGATCATGTCGACTGGCGTAGCCAGAGCGAGCCAGGTGTCACCTCTGTCGACCGACCAGAAGCCCTGGTCCTCGGCCATCGTGCCCAACACGACCAAGGCGTAGTCGGCCCCGCTCTGGGCTTGCAGCAGTCCCGCCGCCAAACGAGCGCTTTCCTGATCAAGTGTGAGCGCTTGGTCAGCACCCAGTTGCAACGACAACGACAGGGGATTGTCGGCAGTCAGGACGGCAATTAGCACGCCTTCCCGGTCAGCTTCGGAGAAACTGGCGGCGATGCGGCCCTGGGTGTTGGTTTCGGCCAACGCCAGGGTCGCCCGCCGCTGTCGCAATAGCTCGGCGATCACGCTGGCCAGGGTGTCATCGTCAACGCCATAAATCCACGGAGCAAGCCGCTGCCGCACCTCGGCTTCGAGATCGGCGAGCATAACCTGAGCCTCCTCGGGCGTGGCGGCCTGCGCGGCCAAACGGATATCGACCCGGCCCAGGTGCGCAGCGAGACCGATGGTAGGGTTCCCAACCGTCATCAAATCGGCGATACGGTCATCGATGGCGCTTTCACCAATGCCGGCGGTGTGCAAGATGCGGGCGGAGATGATCATGCGATCACCACTCATGCGCTCTTGCAGGAAAGGGAGCACCCAATCGGCCATCATGCGTTTCATCTCGCGGGGCACGCCCGGCATGCAGATAATGGCCGACGTCTCTGTTTCGATCAGGAAACCGGGGGCAGTGCCGATGGGGTTTGGGATTATCTCTGCGGTGGCGGGTAGAAAGGTCTGGCGCAGGTTGTTTTCGGTCAGGGTCCGCCCCCAGCTGGCGAACTGCGCCTGCAAATGCTCGACGATCTCGGGGCGTTGCTCCAGGGGTTGGCCGGTGGCGTCGGCCACGGCTTCACGGGTGATGTCATCGACGGTGGGGCCCAACCCGCCGGTGACGATGATGAGATCGGAGCGCTGGAGACCATGACGGAGCACTTCCGCTAAGCGTTGGCGATTGTCGCCCACGGTGGTTTTGTAGTACATGTTGACGCCGACTTCACGTAATTGGCGGGCGATGAAGGTGGCGTTGGTGTCCACGATCTCGCCCAGCAGAAGTTCGGTGCCGGTGGTTACGATTTCGGCATTCATGTGTAGGGTCGTTTGCGGTGGTAACTGTCGATGATGTTTTGGTAGATGTCGAGCAGGCGGTTCGAGAGGACGGAGACGCTGTATTGTTCGGCGTTTCGGCGAGCGGCGAGCCCCATACTCTGGGAACGCGCCGGATCCCGCACCATGGCAAGAATGGCGTCAGC
>DUEF01000023.1 GCA_011176555.1 Caldilineae bacterium | reverse complement strand
ACATTGGTGACGTAATCAAAGTCCACGACGCCGTTTTGCTGATGCCGCTCGAACAATTTCCCAAGGGCGGCGATCAATTCATCATGGCCGGGTTGGCCGGGTTGGGGGCTGTACGAGGAAGAAAGCGTGCGACCCTTCAATCCTCGAAAATCGAAAGTCTGCCTGAAGGAAAACACGGCTTTGTGGAAGGATTTCAAGCCAAGCTGCGCTTGCAATTGGTCATCGTTGAGACGTTTGTGCGTGACTGTGGCGTAATCGGGCAGGAGCGATGCCAACATTTGCTCGTAGTCGGCGAGGAAGGGGGCGCTGGCGTCGCGTTCGTTCCAGGCCAACACCACCCAGCCGCCCGCTTTGAGGATGCGGGCGAATTCCGTCCGCGTAGGCTCGGGCTCGAACCAGTGGTAGGCCTGTCCGGCGACGACGAAATCCACGCTGGCGGCGGGCAGGGGAATGGCCTCGGCCCGGCCATCGAGGCTGGTGAAGTGCGGATATTGCCGAAGCAGCGACTCGGCCGCTTGCCGCATGGCCCGGTTGGGCTCGACGCCGTAGACCGGGTTGCCATGCCGCAAAAAGTGCTCGGCCAGTTTGCCTGTGCCCGAGCCGATGTCTGCCACGACCGCATCCCGCCCGAGACCGCACTGCTGTTCGAGTAAAGCGATCAGGGCCGAGGGATAATCGGGTCGGTAGCGGATGTAGTCATCGACTCGATCCGAAAAGCGCTGAGTGGGGTCATTCATCTTCAAGACAGCGCCAGCGCGACCGCGGCTTCGGCGTGGATGGCAGTGGTGTCGAACAGCGGAATGGCCGTGTGCTCCTGCTGCACCAGCAGAGTGATCTCGGTACAGCCCAGGATGATCGCTTCTGCGCCGCGGGCGACCAGGGCGTCGATGATGCGCAGGTATTCGTTACGCGAAGCGTCTTGCACCTGGCCGAGCACCAATTCTTCGTAGATGATGCGGTGGACGATGCGGCGATCCGCCTCGTTGGGAACAAGCACATCCAGCCCGTGGCGCTCGACAAGGCGGCCCCGATAAAAATCCTGCTCCATCGTAAAATTCGTGCCCAACAGGCCGATGGTGTGGAAGCCGTCGGCCTTGATACGCTCGGCGGTGGCGTCGGCGATGTGCAGCAGGGGGATGGCGATGGCGGCGGTGATGGCGGGCGCGACTTTGTGCATGGTGTTCGTGCAGATCACCAGGAAATCAGCGCCGGCCGCTTCGATGCGCTGTGCGGCCTGCGCCAGGGCTTTCCCGGCCGCGTCCCAATCGCCGCGATGCTGCATCTCTTCGATTTCCTGAAAATCGACGCTGTACAGGGCGATCTTGGCCGAGTGCAACCCGCCCAGCCGCGCCTTCACGCCTTCGTTGATCCAACGGTAGTAGAGCTCGGAGGATTCCCAGCTCATGCCGCCCAGTAGTCCGATGGTTTTCATTGTCGTCCTCATACTGCTGCTCTACGCAGTCTGCGAATAGAAAAAAACGTTAAGCGCTAACAAATTGTCGCTGTTCTAACATGCAAATTCTGAAAACTCTGATAGAGAGGAACGCTGATGGAACAGACAAAAAACATCAGCGTTTCTCCCTATCAGAGTGCCTTTGACAGCCTTCCAGGGCTTCAGTTTATAACGCCTCCAACCGCTCGCGCACCAACGCCATCAACTCGCCCACGGTTTCACGGTCGAAAGCGAATTTGGCGCCGGCCGCGGCGAAAAGTTCGGGCAGGGGGCGAGTATAGCCCAGGGCAAGGGCCCGGCGATAATCCGCCACGGCTTTGGCCTGGTCTTGCAGGGCGTTACGCCACACTTGCAGCGCGCCCAGTTGCGCCAGACCATATTCGATGTAGTAAAAGGGGACATGGAAGATGTGCAACTTACGCTGCCAGCCCGTCTCTTTCTGCGCTCGCAGGCCGCTGTAATCGATGCCGGGTAAAAAGCGATCCCACAATTCGCTCCACTTGTGATCGAGATCTCCGGCGTCGATGTCGTCCGGCGCGTCCACGTAAAGCCAATGCTGGAAACTATCCACAATGGCCATGTAAGGTAAAAAAAGCACGCTGCCCTGCAATTGCTCCGTGAACGCCCGTTTGAAGTCCGTTTCACTGTAAAAACCGCCCTTATCCCGCGTCCAGTAGGGCGAACTCAGCAATTCCATCGACATGGACGCCACTTCGCAGAACTCCATCGGCCCATTTTGATTCCAGAGCAGCGGCTGGTTGCGAATTGATTCCGCGAAATGGAAAGCGTGGCCGCCCTCATGTAAAAGCGTCGTCACGTTATCGGCGCTGCCCACCGCATTCATGAAGATGTAGGGCTGGCCGCTGACGGGAAATCCCTCGCAATAGCCGCCGGACGCCTTGTTGGGGCGGCTGGCCAGGTCAAGATAGCCAGCGCGCATCGCCTCGAAATATCCTCCCAGAACCGGATCGACCTGGTTGAAAATGCGCGCGGTTGTGTCGATCAGTTCGCTCACCGCGCTAAAGGGATGCAAGGGTGTGTCATCGGGATCGACGGTGATCTGGGATGGCCCCCCAATATCCGTTTCCCAGGGCCGCAGCTTGTCCAATCCCAGTTGCCTGGCAGTGGTCTGGTAGATTTCAGTGGCCAGGGGGACGACCTCATGTTCGATGGCATCGTGAAAAGTGAAGGCGTCAGCGGGCGTGTAACCGAAGCGCGCCATGACCTGCCACTGGTAGGCGCGGAAGTCACTGAAACCGGCGTTTGCCGCCATTTGCCGGCGCAGGGGCAGCATCTTGAAAAAAAGATCGTTCAGGTCCTCTCGCTTCGCGAGATAGGCGTCCAGGGCCAACCGCCAGGCTCGCTCGCGCGTGCTTCTGTCCCGATCGCTCAGTAGTAGCTCGACCTCCGGGATGGTCTTGCTTTCACCCTCCCAGTCGAAACTCAACCCACCGGTGATCTCGTCGTACTGTTTCCCCAACAGACTCAGTTCCGTCTGGAGGGGAATGTTTTCGGCACGGAAGAGCTCAGATTCGGTCTGGAAGCGTTTGAGGATGAGCGCGGTTTCGGCTGTGGGTTCGTAGCCCTGCACGCTCAGCAATTTTGCCTTCAGCGCCTGCTCGGCTTGGGCCTTTTCAGGATGAATGATCTGCACATAATGCTTGAAACGGGCGTCCGCCTCTTCATCCGCTGTATTCTCCGTGATCTCGCGATAAATCTGCGCTTCGACTTCGTTGAGCACGGCGAACAAGTCGCTCCATTTTTGCAGCCAATCGCGCACAGCGCCGGGCGTCAGTTCCGCGGCCAGGAGCTGATCGACATACGGCTGCACGGTGCTCCAATCGAATGGATTGATTTCAGGATAGTTGTGGGTCATGGATTGAGGAGGAGCGTTGGTGGGGTTTCCGATAATGTTCGGGCTCCAGTATAGCGGGTCGAGCGGGTGACAGTCAATCGAAGTGGCAGCGATGTGGCACAACTGTGTTTGATGAAGTGCGAGGCTTCCTGTATACTCTCAAGACATTTCCTCCTCCGCACCCGGTCATCAACCATGCCTTCCCCTCACCCCACTATCAGCGGATTGCCGCCACACACCCAGCAAACGGTCGTAGAGCGCATTCGCCAAAGCGTTCCCACTGTGCAAGCGATTTACGCCTATGGCTCACGGATCGATGGCTTGCTCCATGCTGAAAGCGACCTGGATTTGGCGCTTCTCCTGGCTCCGGCCATGAACCTCCCGGCGTTCGATCTTTTCCTGCTTGCCGGTGACCTGGAAGCGATAGCAGGCTGTCCGGTGGATCTCACCATCCTCGATTACAACAAATCGACGATTCTGTGCAAAGAAGTGGTGACGACCGGCCAGCGTATTTTTATCGCTGACGCCGCCGCTGTCGCACATTTCGAGATGATGACGCTGGCCTTGTACGCGCAATTGAACGAGGAAAGAAAACCCGTGATCGAAGCCTACACCCTGGAGCCTGCTCATGGATGACATTCTGTTGGCGAAGGCGGCCATTATCGAGCGCTGTTTGCGTCGCGTAGACGCCGAGTATCAAGACGATCCTGAACGATTGGAGGATTTTACGTATCAGGACGCCATCGTGCTCAATTTGCAGCGCGCCTGTCAGGCCGCCATCGACATGGCCATGCACGTTGTCGCCCGCGACCATCTTGGCGCACCAGCATCCAGCGCCGAGGCGTTCGATCTATTGGCCAAGGCTGGCCGCATCGACGCAGAACTGGCCAAACGGATGCGCGGCATGGTGGGATTCCGCAACATCGCCGTGCATGAATACCAAAAACTGGATTTGGCGATTCTGCAAGCGGTAATCGAACATGGCGGCGATGATTTCGTCGCATTTTGCGCGGCATTCGGACTGAAAATACTGTGAGGTTTCCATGCTACAAGGCAAGCGAGTAAAACTGGTTCCCATCGAAAAAGAGCATCTGTCCAATTACGTTCCCTGGTTCGCCGACCAAGACGTGCTCGCATACTTTGGCCTGTACCTGCCCATCAATCTGGCGCAGGAGGAAGCCTGGTGGGAAGCTCAGAACAAGGATTCGGATCGTATCAATTTTGCGGTCGAATTCGAGGGCCGGCATATCGGCGGTTGCGGCTTTGCCAACCTCGACCGCAAGAACCAAAACGGCGAAGTCGGGATTTTCATCGGCGAGAAATCGATGTGGAATCAGGGGCTGGGGCAGGACACCCTGATAACTCTGGTCGATTACGGCTTCCAATACCTGAATCTGCATCGCATCTACCTGCGCGTGTTCGCCGAGAACGAGCGGGCTGTGCGGGCTTACGAGAAAGTCGGGTTCAAACACGAAGGCCGGTTCCGCGAATCCGAATGGCGACACGGACGCTGGCACGACATGCTGTACATGAGCATCCTGCGGCATGAATGGCAGAGGCCTGAGTGAACCAAATGGAAGAATCCATCTTTTTACTCATTCTCTTCGCACCGCTGTTGCTGGTTTTGTTCTTGGCGAACCTGGCCGACAAAAAGCGGGAAAAACCGCAGCCGATCTACGCGATCCTGGCTTATCTGGCCCTGGGCTCGTTCTGGATGATGCTGCTTTTCGGCGGCGCGTTGAGCATGTTGGCGGGAATGGCGTTCAAAGTCTTGCCAGGGCTGAGCGCCGGAGACCCCGCGGCGGCTGAATTCATGTCCCCGGAAACGCTCATCCAGATCGGGTTGGCGTTGTGGTTACCGGCGCTGATCGGCCTGCTTCTGTTGCTGCCGTTCGTGCGGCGTCTCTTTGCGCGCTTCACCAATATCGATCCGGCGCGCACTGTCCACGCCGTGGCCCTTTCCCTGACCATGCTCATCATCGTCAACTTGTGGGTGACATTGGCCATCGGCCTCGATAACATCGCCGAAACGCTGGCGGCCGGCCCCGAATTGACCACCACCGATGTCGTGAGCATGACCTGGCTACAAGATGTGTTGATGGCGCTGATGGCGATCATCGGCGTGGGCTGGCTGGTGCGCCGGGCGTGGCGAGCCAGCCTGAAACGATTGGGCGTCACGCTCCCCACCTGGCGACAAATCGCGCTCAGCCTTGGCCTGGCGGGCGTTCTGATCGCGGCGCTCCTCCTCATGGAATATCTGCTCAGCTTCACCAACTGGGGATTCGATCAGGACGTGGAGAAAGTGAGCGAGCAACTGATCGGCCCGCTGATGATGACGTTGCCGGGCATCCTCACCCTGGGACTCGCCGCCGCCCTGGGAGAAGAACTGGTTTTTCGTGGGGCATTGCAACCCCGCTTCGGATTGCTGTTCACCGCCATCCTCTTTGCACTTCTCCACAGCAACTACGGCATCACCCTGAGCACAGGGGTGGTGCTGGTGTTGGGCTTAATTTTAGGATGGCAGCGGATGCGGTACAATACGACCTCCGCCATGATCACCCATGCAACCTACAACATCACGCTCGGGTTGATGGCTTTCCTCGACCTGTGGCCGGAATGGTGACGCAGCGGCGACCGCCCCAGAACAGATCAACATTTCTCACCCGGTATTGGCTATTTGATATTGGATATTGACGATTCCCCTACCTTGCACCGATCTTCAAATACCCAATATCCCTCCTGACACCATGACACACACCAAACAACGACTACTCCTCACCGCCCTACTCGGCCTGGCCTTGCTGCTGGCCTCCTGCTCGGTCATTACGCCGACGCCGGCAGAGATCGCGGAAAATGAAATGGCGCTGGCCACGTTCACGCCCACGGCGACGACCGAGCCGACCTCGACGCCCACGCCGCTCCCCACCCACACGCCCACCCCCACCCCCCTTCCCACCGACACCCCCACGCCCGTCCCGACCAAAGTCGCGACGGCTATCCCCACGCGTGCGGCGCTGAAACCCGCGGCCACGGCCACCCCCGGCAAAGTCACGCTGGTGATGAAGGAAGCCGATCTGAACAAAATGGCGCAAGACGCTTTGGCGCAACAAAGCGATGTCTCGGTTTCCAATGTGCGCGTGGATTTGCAACCAGGAAAAATCATCTTCAGCGGCCGCGCGGTGCTGGGCTTCTTCCCCGTCGATCTGGAGATAACAGCTACGCTGCCCGTGGTGAATGGTCGCCCCGAACCCGAAATCGTGGGCGTCAAACTCAATGGCGAAGAAGCGGGCGGTTTCATTCGCGCCCAAGTCGTAAATATGATCCAACCCTATCTCGACCAATTTGCTCAGACCGACCTGAATTTCTATGTCGAGAAAATCGTGATCACAAATGATGAGATTTTGATCACCGGGCAATACAACTAGAAACCGTCATTTCGAGCGGAGTGAGAAATCTCCTGGCCATATCGTACACCGGTTTTGCCGGGACTTTCTCCTCCCTGCTGTCGTCGCCACATCTCACCACCGCAGCACCCGGTTCTTCACCCAACGGTGGAGCCAAGTGAGAGGCGGGAACGCACGCGGTCTGGTGGGACGCCAGGTGAGATCGTAATCGTTGCGGGCGTCCAGATTCGGCCCCAGCAGATGCAGTTCTAGACGCCTGCCTGACCCCGACCAGGCGAACTCGCCCGCCCGGACGCGACCATTCCCCACCGGCGTCACTTCACCTTGCCAGTCGACGCGGCCATCCAGCGTGGCGGTCAATTCGCAGACCCCCGGCGAGTCGAGCCGGTCGTTGACGACCCAGAGTTCGATGCGGTCGCGCATAATGYGCGCGAGGGKCGCTAGCGGTGCGTARGARCGSRCGAYTTGCGCATARGCGCGTTTGGSCGCRCCGCTGTAMGRGATCACGCTCCAGCARATGGCGGGCCAGGGTTCGTTCCACTGCCAGATGAAGGTTCCCACCGCGTCCGGGCGCAGACGATACGCTTCCATCCCCACCTGCAAACCCCGCGCCTGCGCCTCCTGACTGGCGACGACGAACTGGTCGAGCGCAACGTCCGCGCTGGCGTCAGGCAAAAAAGGCCGGGCGTAATGCCACAGTTTCTCCAACTCGGCCTTGCGTTGCGACCAGGCCGGGCCGGACGGCCAGAGCTGGTCGGGCGGCAGCAGCGCCGCCAGCGCATCGGCATCCGGTGGGGCGGCGAGGCCGAACTCGCTAAGCAGGGGCGCGGGATCGGCGGCGTACGCTTGCGGCGAGGCCTTGCCGTGCCACACTTCCCAATTGTGGCTGTCGCCGGGACCGGGGGAGGCGAGTAGCCAGCGGCGACTGGGATCCTCTTGCGTCACGACCTGCCCCAGCGCCTGCACCAACCGTTTGTGCCGGCCCGGCCCCCATTCGTTGCCTCCGCCCCAGATCGCCAGCGAGGGGTGCCCGCGCAATCGCCGCACGATGCCCTCGGTTTCGCAGCGCGCCAACTCGATGAAGTCCTCATCCTCTGGCAGGTGGTCGAGAAACACACAGGCGATGGGCAACTCCTGCCACACCAGCAAGCCCAACTCATCGCAGAGATCGTAGAAAACATCGCGCTCGCGACCGCCGCCACCCCAAACCCGGATGGCGTTGACGCCCGCGTCCACAGCCGCCTGCAGTAGAAAACGAGTGCGCTCCGCCTCCTTTTCATCCCCGCGCAACAGATCCAGCGGAACCCAGTTGACGCCTCGCAAGCGCAGGGGCTCACCATTCAGATGCAAGACATCGGCCTGGCCCCGACCATCCCCCGAACCCCAACCGATGGTTCTGGCCCCGACCGTGGTCTCGCGCTCGTCCAGAATCCCGCTTTCATCCGCCACTTGCAGGCGCAAACGGTAGCGTTGCGGGTCACCACGGTCGTGGGTGTTCCAGGGGCGCAAATAGGCCGTTTTCCAGGTCAAATGGACGGTTTGCAGGCCTTTTTCGAGCCGAAACCATTCGTTATGACCGAGGTCATTTTCAGAACCGCCGATTGGAGACAATTTAGCACGCAATTCGACGCCCCTTTCCCGGTCGGAATCAAGGGTTATTTTCAGGACGACGCCATTTTCTGTTCCCCAATCCGCCCGCGCCCAAATGTCGCGGATGCCGACGCCACGCGCCGTGTGCAGCGTCACGTCATCCCAAATGCCAGCGGCCAGCAGGCGCGGTGCGAAATCCCAACCGAAATGCACAGGCGCTTTCCAGGTCAGCAAACGATTATCGAAGGCGTTGATGCCGCTCTGCATCTTGCCAAGCAACCAGCGTTGGAAACGCAAGCGCGTCGAATCCGGCCAGTGCGGGAGCGCTCCCCCACCCCAGATGCGCACCGCCAGTTCCGCCGGCCCCTGCCGCAATCGTTCGGTGATCTCCCACTCCCGCGCCGCGAACATGCCCGGCCCGCGCCCTAACTCCCGGCCATCGAGCGTGACCGCGGCCTGGTAATCGATGCCGCCAAATCGCAGCCACGCCCGTTGTTCAGGCTCGATGCCCGGTGCGGTGCTGCGATACCACCAGTCGTGTTCGTCCACCCTGGCCAACACGGCGTCGAGATCGAGCGCCTGATAAAGGTCGGGCAAGCGACCGGCCCGCATCAAATCCCGCTGGATGGAGCCGGGAACCGTGGCTGGGATCCAGTCGGCCAGGCGGGTGGGATCATCCAGTGCAGCCGCGATGTCGATGCGCGCTGTTGGGGCCAAGCGCCAGGGGCGAGAACCAAGATCGAAGGTGGGTAGTGTATCCATTGTGGTTGAAATTGAAGAGAGCCAATTGAACGCCAACCTGCTCGACAGAGAGGCCCTCCAGGAAACGATCTGAAAGTCAATGCGCAGGTTCAGGCGATGTTCATGCTGGATTTACCGACGAACATCCCCACAAGTCATCCCGGTCTTGGTTTTGTTACTGAGGGTGCGTTGCTCCTCCAAGAAACACATTAACGAGGCTTGTGCGTCTTATTCAACTATACATTGGACTTTTGACAAAATGAATCGCGTACGCCGCGCAAGAACTTGACGGAAAAAAAGGAACTGCGTCAGAAATAGTGTATGGACACGACTCCATACACGACCAAACTGAAGCAGTTCCGGCACACATTATACCAGAACCTTGACAATCGAGCCGATACCGTGATGAAGTTGCTGGATGCCATGTGCAGCGCGCCCTCTGTCAACTCGGTGATGGAGTAGAGTCCGGCAGCTTATTTTCGCCGGAGTTACTCGACGCTATTCAAAGCCGCCAATGAGATGGGGTTGGGGGAAATGTGGCTTCCGCATCTGGTGGCGCCCTATCCGCCCAGGCCATAGGCATGGCCGTTCTGGTTGCTAATCGTGGATATAACGCCAGCACCCCGACGGTATGCTTACACTTTGGCGGATCGGGAGATGGCGCATGCTCAAATCTGAATTTCAACCAAACAAGATACACTACCTGACAATCACCAACTTTGACCAGACATAAAGTTCATGTTAAGCTGATAGAGACTTGTGCCGTACAAGTTGCTTCCTTCTGTGCGACCCCCCTCACCACGATCCGGCATTTGGCGGCTCCTTTATGTTGAAATCCATCTGGTTTTGGCTTTTTCTCATCATTGGCATCATTGTCCTTTATCTAGCTTGGGATAAAATCGAGGCGCGGTTGCCGGATTCGATGATAGAGCAGCCGACCCGCACCGTCAATACACAACAGTTGGCGCGTACGCTAACGCCCGCTCGCACGCCAGAGTGGGAGGGTGAAATACAGGGCGGCGACAGTCGCCCCTTGACAACGCCGAAGTTTGTCACGGTCACGAGCGTGGCCATAAGCGTCAACAGTGCATCCACCACGCCCAGGTCCACAAGCATCCCCAGAACGGCGAGTAGCACATCCCCAAAAGTGACGTACAAGGTGAAAACAGGCGACACCCTGTACAGCATCGCCAAACGATACGGCATCGACGTCAAAAAACTTGCCAGCGCCAACGGTTTGAGCGATCCCAGCGCTCTGAAAGCAGGCACAGAATTGCTCATCCCGGTGACGCCCGCGCCCACGCCGCGCCCCGTGACGCCCCCCCCGGGCGCTTCGACTTACACAGTCAAAGCGGGTGATACGCTTTCGAGCATTGCTCGTCAGCACGGCACATCAGCAGGCGAATTACAAAAACTCAACCGTTTACCCAATCCCAACCAGATCAAGGTTGGCATGACGCTTGTCGTTCCTGGCCGTTCGACACAGGTGAAAACAGTTTCACGCACGGCCACGCGCACCACCACGAGCGGTGCGCCTGCTGTTTCCCCCGCCTCGCCCACCCAATCCGCCCTGGACGCCTTCGCCGCCACGCCAAGTCTGGCGACCCCCCAGGCGAGTCCAGCGACATCCACTCCCACGCCTCTCCCCACAAAAGTGAATCGCTGCCCGGCAGGAGAAGAACTTGTCCTGGTGTGGGGTCTCAGTCTCTGTCGCCCGGAGGGATGGACAGTCACTGAACGGGGACTGCCCGATCGGGCTGTCTTTTTGACGCAAGACACCGATGACGGCCGGGGCATGGCGGCTATCGTGCGACCGGGCGGTTGGCCCAACGCTCCCACGAGCGTCGCCTTACGCTCTGCGAAAAAAACGGTTGCTGCCGAGGCGGCAGCGCATATTCCCGGCGGCATCACCCCGCCCGAAAACTGGAGCGCCGTCAAAAGCACAACCATCGCTGGTGTGCAAGGGCAAATGACCGATGCAAAAGTCACTTACCAGGCGAACGGACAATCCGCCCAGGTGCGTCTGATCGTGTTCGAGAAAGAGGGGCAATGGTGGCACGTCATCCTGATTGCGCCTCAAAAGCGCTGGGGCTACTACACCGAAGCTGGATTCCCACCTATCATCGGCAGTTTGCAAGTTTTTTAAGCGAGCCTCAGCGTCCGCAACCGCGGAACCGCTGCCTGAAGTTCGGCAAGGGAAACTTCAAGGATAGCGTCTTCAGCGTCCGCGCTCCGGTTCTGGAGCCAAGCGCGTGTGGCTCGTACGGGGAGACAGTGCAAGCGCTGCGAAGCAGGGGCGTAGTAAAAACACCAGTCAGCCTGCGTACGGTCGAGAGAGCAAGCCGGCCGGTTGGCTGTGGCGCGGCCGGTTGCAAACGATAGATTGTCGTCACCTACCGTGGCGTCAACTTGCACTTGAATGCTGACCATTTCCTCCACCCCATCCTTGCGACGAAAACGCCACCGCAGATCGATGCCCCGCCCGCTCGTTTCGTCTTCGGTAAGATGCAGGTCGAGCGTGTCATCGCGGTTTTGGAGAAAGCGCTGGATCGCGCGAATCGCCTGGCGCTTTTGCCCTGAGTTGTGAGGCCGATGTTGGGAATCCTGGACAGCGGCCGGGGACGCCGGGTGCACGAATTCGCCGCCAACCATGGTCCAGGCCAGATCGCCGTGGCGCGTCCAGCAGATCAGATCGGCGGGCGCGGCGGGAGCCAAGCGGCCCAGCGGCGATCCTAAAAAGGTGGCTGGCGCCAGAGTTGCGGGCCCCAGCGCCGAAGCGAAGTCGATGTCTGCCAGAGCCATGAGTCGACGAATTGAACGCGTGTTCAAGGGCCCCCGTCTGCCGCTCGTCAGAATCAGGCGGCGGGAGGAGATGAGCGCGCGGAGAACAGCCGGGTCGGCGGAGCGAAGATGATCGAGCGTCGCCAGATGGTGGTGGGTGGATTCCGCCCTCGCCTCGTCAGGGATTCCCCACACCGCCACGCGAGCATCGCATCCGTCGGGCAAGCCATCCAGAACGACCAGGCGCACATCTCCGTCGGGTGGCGCGGCGGTGTCGGACGCGAGCGCTGTTGCGGTCAACGTGATCAGTTTGACCGTCGCGTCTGAAGCGATCCACACATCTTGCCAATGCGGCAGGTGGCCGTTCGCTTGCGACCACAGAATGACAAGATGAAGCCCCAACACGTGAGAGCCAACGGAAGGATTCATTAGTTCCGCAGCGACGGCGCTGATTTTCGCCAGGTCGTCCGCAGTTCGCAGTGTGACCCGAATGAGGTGTGCGGTAATTCCTCGGGCCGGCGCCCGGTCATGTCCCGTCGTCACACCGACCAGATCAATCAACCCGGGCGTGATGCGCCCGCCACGGGCATCGAGCAACCGGGTCGTTGCCGGCAGAGCGACCTCGTGGCTGCGCCCGACCGCGCGAATCTTGCTCCCCTCGACCAACACCAGTCCCTGCGGGATGCGTTCGTCAGGCGTAAAAAGATCGCAATTGAAAATAGCTGTGTAAGACATGATGGCTACCACGAAAGTGGCTGTGCTGCAAAACGTCATGTCGAAGCGGAGGGCATGTCTCCGACACGCAACACCCGCTAGCGAACAAACCTCCAGTTCATCGAGGGGATTTCTCCTCCCTACCGATCGTCGAAATGGCGTGCGTTTTCAGGACAAATTGTAGTTCAAATCGTCGGGCACGCCAATTTCGCTCACCCGGCCAATCTTGGAACTCCCCGACCGGTACTGTACAATCCGACCATCTGGTAAATCCCTGTCACGAGGAGCATCGAAAATGGAACGCAT
>DUEF01000229.1 GCA_011176555.1 Caldilineae bacterium | reverse complement strand
GCTTCGCGCAAGTGGTGGTGTTCGCACCGATCGATCGGCGTCCTGCCAAGGTCGATGGGAGCCGGGCATCGAGACGTTGGTCGATTTCAGTCCCGCCAGCCAGACCTTCACGTACGGCATCTCCGCCGGCCAGCGCGGACAGTACAAACCAGGACAGGTGGTGTGGGTTCCGTTCGGTCGCACGCGGCGGCAGGGCGTCATCCTCAAACTGACCGAAACCGCGCCGGAGGGCGTAGAGATCAAAGTGCTGGGCGAGGCGATTACGGCCGGGCCGGCGCTGACGCCGGAGCAGATCGAGTTGGCGTTGTGGCTGAGCGAACATTATCTGGCGCCCCTGAGCGAGTGCATCAAGTTGATCCTGCCCCCGGGGTTTGGCGGGCGCAGCGAGGTCGTGCTCGAGTTTACGCCGGGCGCGCCGATTTACCCCGACGATCTGACGCCCGCCCAGCAGGTGCTGTTGCTCCGCCTGCGTCGCGAATCCATGCTGCTGAGCGAGTTGCGCAAGCAGGATCGGCGTCTGGTCAAGGATGATGTCCTGGGCGAGTTGCTGCGGCAGGGGCTGGTGCGGATGCGCGATCAGATGAAGGGCGGTCGCCCCAAGCCCAAGCTCGTCCGTCACGTGCAGTTGGCCATCCCCACGCAGGAGATCGACGCCGCCCTGATGCGTCTGGGCCGCGGATCCAAGCAGGCCGACGCCCTGGTCTGGTTGGCCGGGCAGTCTGATCCTGAGCCCGACCTGGATGCTGTGACCTCGGCCATCGGCAGTACGCCCGGCCCGCTCAAAACGCTGGCCAAAAAGGGACTGGTGGAGATCACCGCCGAGGGGCGGGTGCGGCTCGCCATCCCCAGAGAGCAAGTTCCCGCCGCCGTGATCGCTTTGCGCGGGTCGGAACGCTACCGGCCCGCCCTGGAGACGCTGGTCGTACACGACCGGCCCATCCCCATCAGCCAGTTTTACGAGGAGTCCGGTGGCGACGCAGCCCTGCTCAAACGCCTGGCCGAGGCGGAGGTGGTGACGATCACGGAGGTCGAGGTGTGGCGCGACCCGCTGGCCGGGCGCGTGTTTCCGCCGGACCAACTGCCGATCCTGACCGGCGATCAGGCGAAAGCGTGGGCGAAGATCACGGTCGGGCTCGACGCCTGGCTGGGACGGGAATCGCCAGATGTGGCGCCGCCAATTTACCTGCTGCACGGCGTGACGGGCAGCGGCAAGACGGAGTTATATTTGCGGGCGCTGCGGCGGGCGGTGGACGCGGGGCGGCAGGGCATCGTCCTGGTCCCCGAGATCAGCCTCACCCCGCAGACGCTGCGCCGTTTCGCCGCCCGTTTTCCCGGCCGGGTGGCGGTCGTGCATTCCCGCCTGTCGGATGGCGAGCGTTACGATACCTGGCGGCGGGCCAGAGCGGGCGAGTTCGATGTGGTCGTCGGCTCGCGTTCGGCCCTGTTCACGCCTTTCCCGAATATCGGCGTGGTGGTGGTGGACGAGGAGCATGACACCGCCTACAAGCAGGCTCGCACCCCCCGCTATCACGCCCGGGACGCGGCCATCGAGTTGGCTCGGCTCAGCGGAGCCATCACCTTGCTCGGTTCGGCCACACCCTCGCTGGAAAGCAGTTTTCAGGCGCGGCGCGGCGTTTTCACGCTGCTGGAGTTGCCCCGGCGGGTGATGGGGCATCGTCTGCAGGTGGGGGATGGGCAGGGGAGCGAGGGAGCGAGGGAGCGAGAGGGCGAGGAGATGATGTTGGAATTGCCGCCGGTGGAGATTATCGACATGCGGGAGGAGTTGCGGGCGGGGAATCGTTCCATGTTCTCGCGTAAGTTGCGAAAAGCGTTGCAGGGCGTGCTGGCGCGGGGCGAGCAGGCCATTCTGTTCCTCAACCGCCGCGGGTCGGCCACCTTTGTGATGTGCCGGGATTGCGGCCATGTCATGCACTGCCCCCGCTGCGCCATTCCCCTGACGCATCATCGCGGCAATATGCTGATCTGTCATCATTGCAACCATCGCGAACCGATGCCGCGCAATTGCCCCAAATGCGGCAGCCCCCGCTTCAAGGAGTTCGGGGCGGGCACGCAGCGCCTGCTCGATGCGCTGAGGGCGGAGTTTCCCGACGCCCGACCTTTGCGCTGGGATCGGGACGCGACCGGGGGCAAGACCAGCCACGAAGACATTTTGCAGGATTTCATCGATCATCGGGCGGATGTGCTGGTGGGCACGCAGATGATCGCCAAGGGCCTGGATTTGCCGTTGGTGACGCTGGTGGGCGTGCTCAGCGCGGATGTGGGGCTGTTCCTGCCCGATTTCCGGGCGGCCGAGCGAGCTTTCCAGGTGCTCACGCAAGTGGCGGGACGGGCGGGACGCTCCGCGTTGGGGGGCGAGGTGATCTTCCAGAGCTACCACCCCCGGCATTACGCTATCGTCGCGGCCAGTCACCACGATTACGCCGCTTTCTACCGGCAGGAAATGCGGTTCCGCCAGGAACAGGGTTATCCGCCCTACCGCCGTATCACCCGGCTGTTGTATCTGGACGCCAACCGGGAGCGCTGCCAGCAGGAGACGGCGCGCGTGGCCACACAACTCCAGCGCCGGGCGGAAGCGCTAAACATGGTCGATTTCAGCATGATCGGGCCGGCTCCGGCCTTTTTCAGCAAGGAGCGGGGCAGATTCCGCTGGCATCTGCTCTTTCGCAGCGCCGACCCCGGGGCCCTGCTCACCGGCGTCGTGCTCACCCCCAACTGGCGCATCGACGTGGACCCGGTGGAGACGTTGTAGGGGAAAGAGAATGGTGTAAGGAATGGAGGCCGAAGGCGACGACAGTAGCCGGGCGCGAGGACGATGCCCCAGGCGGCTAGACGATCCTCATCTTCATCCAGGGGGCGGAGTTGTGGAAGTTGGCAACGGCGCTGCCTGGCGGAACCAGTGCATCACAGGCAAGCCGGGTCGCCTCATCCAGCTCCATTTCCATCACCGGCAGAAAATGTTCAAGCTGTTCCATTGTGCGGGGGCCGATCAGGGGGGCTGTGACGCCCGGCTGATCTTTGACCCACAACACAGCCAATTGGGCCGGTGATATATTGCGTTCTTTCGCCAAATGCACAAACTTGTTTCCCACCTCGACGCCGCGCGCTGTCACTCTTTCGGCGTAGATGCCGCCCCGCAGGCTGGCGCGCGAGTCGGTTGGATAATTTGTGTTGTCGGCGTAACGGCCAGCCAGGATGCCCATCGCCAACGGCGACCAGGGCAGAATGCCCAAGCCGTATGCCTGGCACATCGGAACCAGCTCGTTCTCGATCCGCCGGTCGAGCAAATTGTAAGGCGGCTGCTCCGAAACAAAACGGACATATCCCTTCAGTTCGCTAACCATCAGACCTTCCATCACCTTCCAGGCCGGCGCTGTGGAGCTGCCGATGTAGCGCACTTTGCCCTGCCGCACCAGATCGGTCAAGGCGCTCAGGGTTTCATCGATGGGGATGTCGAATGAAGGGCGATGTAGTTGGTACAGGTCGATGTAATCCGTTTGCAACCGGCGCAATGAATCCTCACACGCTTTCATCAGGTGCAGGCGCGTGTTGCCTCGATCGTTGGGGCCAGGGCCGGTGGGGTAGTGCGCCTTGGTGGCCAAAACCACCTGATCGCGGCGACCATTCGCCGCCAGCGCCCGCCCGATAATCCGCTCGCTTTCCCCTTTAGCGTAGCTATTGCTGGTGTCGATCAGGTTGATGCCGGCATCCAGCGCCCGGTCGATCATCGCGATTGATTCGGCTTCCGGCGTGGGGTTGGCGAAGTTATCTGTGCCCAAACAAAGCGGCGCCACCCTGACTCCGGTTCGACCTAAAATACGATATTCCATCCTGCACCTACCTTGCTGTGAAACCAGCATCGACGTTGACCAGCGCTCCGGTCATGTAACTGGCGGCGTCCGAAGCCAGGAACAACACCACCCGCGCGATCTCGACCGGTTCGGCCAACCGGCCCATGGGCACAGTATCCGCCAATTGCTGCATCAGTTCGGGCGTCACCGGCTCAGAGCGCTCCGAAGCCAGCATGGGCGTGTTCACTTCGCCCGGACACACGGCGTTGATGCGGATGCCGTCCTTAACGTAATCCAGGGCCATCGCCCGCGTAATCTGGTGAACGGCCCCTTTGGAGGCGCAATAGGCGGTCACTCCCGCCGCGCCAACGCCGCCCCAAATCGAACCAAAATTGATGATGGCGCCGTGGCCCTGCTTTTTCATGGGGGCGATAGCCGCCCGGCTCATAAAAAACACGCCGTTGACGTTGACGTTCATCACCCGCTGCCACTGCTCATCCGAGGTGTTGAGCGCATCGGCCCGGACGATGATGCCGGCGGCGTTGACCAACACATCCAGCCGGCCGTAGCGTTCCAGAGTGGTTGCAACCGCTTGATTGCAAAAGGCGGAGTCGCTCACATCGCCGATAACGGGCGGCCCCGCTCCGATCTCGCCAGCCACTTGCTCCGCCAGCCGGCCATTGCGATCGACGATCACCACCTGCCCGCCGGCAGCGCTAAACTCGCGGGCCGTGGCCGCCCCCATGCCCGAAGCTGCGCCAGTGATCAAAGCTGTTTTTCCGGTAAAATCCATAAGATCGTCCTCCAACAGGATGTCGCGCGATGCGGCTTGAGCGTTGCCGATATGTCGCCCCGGCAGTGTACCGCGCCCCACTTGCTTGGGCAAATCGCAGGAATTCAGATGGTCAGGGCGACACGATGGAAATTCAGAGAATAAACTGGTTGGTGTGACTTCCGGGATGTGACTGCGAGGGCAGCCGGGGATAGGAGAATTCGCCATTTCGGGTTACCATACACCCGGATATCAGAAATCAGCGACCAGAGGTCGGAAAAATGAATATCCAGTACCCAATATCCGCTACCTCCTTCGCCACGCAGCACTGGCAGTCGACCATTGACCACTAACGCCTCCCCCCTCTCCCGTATCGCCCGCGCCGCCACCCTGGTCATGGCGCTTTTTGTCGTTAGCCGGGCCTTGGGGCTGGTGCGCGAGATGGTGATCGGCGCTCAATTCGGGACCAGCGCCGATCTCGACGCTTATCTCGCCGCCTTTCGCCTGCCCGACCTCCTCTTCACCCTGGTGGCGGGCGGAGCCCTGGCCTCGGCCTTCATCCCCACCTTCAGCGAGCGCCTGGCCCGCGATGACGAGAGCGACGCCTGGGATCTGGCGGCCAAAGTCGCCAACCTACTGGTGCTGGCCCTGACCGTGCTCGCCGTCCTCGCCGGCATCTTCGCCCAACCCCTGGTCGAGCACATCATCGCACCTGGTTTCTCACCCGAGCAGCAGGCGCTGACCGTCTCCCTCATGCGCTGGATGCTGGTTTCCACCGTCATCTTCGGCCTCAGCGGCCTGGTGATGGGCATCCTCAACGCCTACCAACATTTCCTGTTGCCCGCTCTGGCGCCGGTTTTCTACAACTTGGCCATCATCCTGGCGGCGTGGCTCCTGGCCCCAAGCATGGGCGTGCAAGCATTGGTCGTGGGCGTCGTGGTTGGGGCGATCTTGCATTTGCTGGTGCAGGTTCCCGGCCTCGTACACTTCCACGCCCGCTGGACGCCCTCGCTCAGTCTGGCCGATCCCGGTGTGCGCGAGGTGCTGCGTTTGATGGGCCCGCGGGTGTTGGGTCTGGCCGTGGTGCAGGTCAATTTCATGGTCAACATCTTCCTGGCTTCCGGTCTGGTGGAAGGCTCGATCAGCGCCCTGAACTACGCCTGGCTGATCATGCTGCTGCCCCAGGGCATTTTTGCCCAGGCCATCGCCACCGCCGCCTTCCCCACCTTCTCTCATCAGGCGGCCAAAGGCCAACGCACGGCCTTGCAGGATACGCTGGGCTGTATCCTCGCCTTGCTGCTTTTCCTCACCATCCCCGCGGCGGTGTTGCTCTACCAGTTGCGCTTCCCCATCATCTCCCTGTTGCTCGAACGCGGCGCTTTCGACGCTCACGCCACCGCGATGACCGCCTACGCCCTGGCCTTTTTCTCCATCGGCCTGGTGGGACACGCCGTGGTCGAGATCACCGCCCGTG
>DUEF01000228.1 GCA_011176555.1 Caldilineae bacterium | reverse complement strand
TCTTCCACTGAGACGAACTGTACCGATTGTAGTGCTTCCAATGCAATCATAGAATATCTCCACTTGTCAAGACAATTAGTCATTGCATTTTACAGCCGGTAGGATTCTTTGGCAAGCCGTTGCTATCCAGCTAACAATCCACCCCCTAAAACCCTCTAATGCGCATACTCCTCTACACCGGCAAAGGCGGCGTTGGCAAGACCAGCATCAGCGCCGCCACCGCCCTTCGTTGTTCCGAACTCGGCTACCGCACGGTCGTTGTCTCCACTGATCCCGCCCACTCCCTGGGTGATAGTTTCGACCAGCGGATTGGCCCCGAAACCATTCAGCTAGCGCCCAATCTCTGGGCGCAGGAAATCGATTTGTTACACCAGATGCAGCGCCACTGGGGGCAGGTGCAATCTTACCTGACCGCGATTTTCGCCTGGCGCGGCATGGATGGCTTGGTCGCCGAGGAGACGAGTATTTTACCGGGCATGGAAGAATTGGCCAGCTTGATGCAAATCGACTATCTGGCCGAATCGAACGAATACGATGTCATTGTTGTCGACATGGCCCCTACCGGCTCAACCCTGCAACTGCTGGCTTTCCCGGAAATGCTGTCGTGGTACATCGAAAAACTCTTTCCCATTGAGCGCAAGGCGATGAAGATCGCCCGGCCGATCATGCGTTCCGTCACCGACATGCCCTTGCCCGAAGACGATTTGTTCGACGCCGTCGAGGATTTGGTGAGAGATCTGAGCCGATTAGAACGCCTGATCACCAATCCTGAGATCAGCAGCGTACGCCTGGTGCTGAACCCGGAGAAGATGGTGATCAAGGAAGCTCGCCGCGCCTTCACCTATTTGAACTTGTACAATTTTTCTGCCGACGCCGTGATCAGCAATCGCTACATCCCCGCGACCGTGACCGATCCTTACTTCGCCGCCTGGAAGGAAAGCCAGGCCAGGTATACCGAAATGGTGGAAGAATCCTTCAGCCCCTTGCCGATTTTCAAAGTCCCGCTGTTCGATAGCGAAGTGGTGGGAATGGATATGCTGCGACGCGTCGCGAAGGTGACCTACAACGGACAAGACCCGACCACGGTGTTTTACAAAGGCAAGCCGCAGCAAGTGATCAAGGAGGGGGACGACTACTTGTTGCTTTTGCCGCTGCCTCTGCTCGATAAACGCGATGTCGCCCTGCATCGCGGTCTCCACGACGAATTGGTGGTGCGCATCGGTAATTGGAAGCGGCACATTAGTTTGCCCCAAGCGCTGATCGGTCGCAAGGTGGCGGGCGCGCGTTATCGCGAGAATCAGTTGGAGATCCGTTTTACCGACTGATTGGGCGTCTACGACTTATCTGGACTCCGTCTGCCTCCAAAACCGAACATCTGCCTCCAGAGACTGGGCGTTTCTTGCACGCTTCCCGAGACCTCCCATTCTCCCTTGGCGCGTAGCGCCAGCCACTGATCCCGGCGTTCGATGGCGTCTGCAAAACGTTCGACTATGGCCTCTTCCTCAGCGCCTTGCAAAGCATATTTCCATTCCGTCAATTCTTCGATCATGGCGTCGATCCAGTAAACGATGTTGTCGCGGTTGCCCTGCACGGCGGTGGCAAAATCTGCTGGCGAAAAACCGGGAAGTTGGGTGATCGTTTCGAATTGGCTGCCTGCCATGCGACGGATTTCTCGCCATGCGGGGGATTGGCTGACAGCCTGCACAACCGCCGCGGACAACAAGGTGGGCATGCCATCCACCGCCGCCATCAAACCATCGTGCTCGGCCGCATCCAGGAAAAAGGGGTGGGCTCCAACGGAGATGACCAAATCGGAAGCGATGCGGATGGCGTCAGGAGCCGTGTCGGCTGTGGGACACAGCGCCCAGGAACCATCTTTGAATAGGTCGGCGGACGCGTCCTCAATGGTGAGGTTGCTAGCGGACAGTACGGGATCGCCGCCAACGAAATGCACGTTATCGGGCAGGACGGTCGCCGCTTCCAGGATCGGCGACTTGATCGTGGCCGTATCGATGATCAGGCAACCGGGCTTAAGATCGCCGCTGATGATCTCCAGGGTGGGGGGGATGCCGGCCGCGGGGATTGCCAGAAGGATGAGATCGGCCGTATCGCAGGCGTTGATGAGATTCCAATCGCTTTTGTCGATGGCGCCGAGTTTCTTCGCTTGCGAGGTGGCCGAACGATCTTTGTCGTGGCCAACGATGAGAAAATCGTTTTCGTTGCGTTGCAGGGCCAAGCCCAGAGATGTGCCGATCAGGCCTAATCCGATAATGGTGATTTGTGATTGAGACATGGTGAGTTTGAGATGGAGTGGAGGTTTTGCGGCGTGTTTCGTGTTGCGTTTTGCGTGGCGCCAACCCAACGGAACACGGAACACGCAATACGTCTATCAATTCACGGCGTCGGCGTCTTGCAGCGCCCGCATCAGGGGATAGCGGGGATCGGCGGGGTCGGGCTCGGTTTCGTGATTGCGAATGAGCCAGACCGTGGTTTTGGAGCAACCGGCCTTTGCCGCCATGCGGGAGCCGAGCAGGGGATGCACATCGAGAACGTAGAAGGGATAGCGCACAGAGCCGGAGTCAGTAGGGCGGGCGAGTGAGCGCCAACGGTCGGGAGCAAGGCGTTTGAGCACGACCTTGACGCTGCGATGCCAAACGCCGATCTTGGTCGTCGACTTACCGACATCATGCAAAAGCGCCGCCGTCAGCAAGTCGGAATCGTCCTGTCCTTGCTCCTGTAACCAGGCAAAGACGCGCAGACAATGCGAGCGGTCGGCTTTGTCCATGCGAGCATACAACGACCATGTTTTTGGGGCAAGATAGGCTTTGGCGGGCTCATCATCCACCGCCTGGAAGCGGGACAGTAAGCCCCGAAGTCCTTGTTGAGTTCGGTAACGTATAGTCATCCCAGCAGGGCCCCGAGAATGGCGGACATGGGCGCACCAAATACCCAGCTAATCGGCGAAAGCGCCGGCGCAACGCGGTCGACGACCAGGAGTAGGAGCAGAAGCATGGGGCCGTACTGCGCCTGTTTCTGCCAAAAAAAGGCCAATTTTAGCGACCAATCCTGTTTCAACGCCTCCAAAATGGCGAGAAAGACATTGTAACCATCGAGCGGGAATACAGGAATAAGATTGAACAGGGCCAGGGCAACGTTGGTCTGCACCCAGAGCCACAAAAATAGCGAGAGAAAGTCCGGAGAGATTGAGCTGAGCGCGCGTAAGGCAATTGCACCCAAAGTTGCCAGGATTAGATTGGAGATAGGCCCGGCCGAAGCCACAATCCCCATGCCAACCCGTGGCGTAGTGCGAAATGCGTAAGGGTTGACCCGCACCGGCTTTCCCCAGCCAATGCCGAATCCCGCCAGCGACGAAAGCAAGATCATCAATGAGCCCAAGCGGTCGAGATGCGCCAGGGGACTGAGCGTGATCCGGCCCTGATTGCGCGGCATTGGGTCACCCAGACGGTCAGCCGTGATCGCATGGCTGAATTCATGAATGCTGATGCTAACCACGAGGATGATCAGATAGAAAACGAAGGAGAGGATGCTGGTCGAGTCAATCAAGGGGATGCCTGCTGGTTGTCAAGATGCAGAGATTATAGCATAGTACGGGGGGAAGTGTACCACGCCCACCTTCAGGGAATGTATTTTGTTTGGTTGAAATTCAAATTTGAGCATGAGCGGTGTTGAAGGCAAGCATTTCTTGGTTCATCATGGCACTGACGCCAGCAACGGAATGATAAGCGGAAGCGGCTCTAGGCCTGTGTCGAACGCATCTGTTGAATCGTTCCAGGCGACTGGTCGTACGTAGGTGTCTGAGTTGCCAATCAGGCCTTGAGATAACGACGGAGCATCGTCGCACCTGAGCGATGGCCTCTGCAAAAATCTGCTTGGTCTTGGTGTTGACACTTCGTCGTTTTGTTGTTAGGCTTGTCATGAGGGCTGTTTTCCTGAGTGTAGGTTGGTTTTCGTCACCCATACCTTAACTCAAGTTCAGCCCTCTCTTCAATTTCAACCACAATGGATACATTACCGATTGCCACGTTTTCAGCCTGTACGCGGGGCTATCCTCGCCCTCGCATCAGCAAGTGCCGGCGCACCATCAACACCGAACACCGGGCGTGATCAGCGACAATATCGGGGATCGAACCGAACAGGAAGTTGCGAATACGGTATTCGTGCGAAGCGCCGATAATGACCAGATCGGGATTATTGGCATCGAGCGCGGCGATGAGGCTTGCAGTCACATCATCAGCGCTTTGCTGCACATGGTAGTGCATGCGCTCATAATTGCCGATGATGGATTCAACAGAAGCCGCCATCGTTTCGCGTTCCCGTTCGCGGTCTATGCCGGGTTTGATGATGCGCAGTAAGTGGATATCGGCATCTGTGGCCTCGCCGATGCGCACTGCAAACTCCAGACCCAGTTGAGCGTGTGGCCCCCCGCCCCAGGGGATCAAGATCGAATTCAGCGGCGTCAGACCTCGATTCTTGAGCACGGCAACATCGGCCGGCATGTTGGTGAGGATGCGTTGTACAGGGCTGTTGTAGATCCGACTGACGTTGAAACCGCCCTGCCAACCCATGAGCAACATATCCCCTTGTCGGCGTCGGGTTTCGGCGATGAGGCTCCCGAACACATCATGGGCGACATCGGTAATGGCCTCGAACGAGGTCGCAGCGAGTGGCCGCCTGATGCTGCCATTCTGTCTGATGTCGGTTTGATCCACCTGTTGAGCCAGGGAGTCAATAGTGTGCTCGATGGATGGTCGTTGGGCGAAGCGCTCGCGGGCGGCGTTCAGTGGCGTCTGGATGGGCACGCGCACCAGGTGCAGGCCAAACACCTTTCCTCCTTGGGTTTGTCCTGTGGCCAGATAACGGCCTAGCCTGAGCAGATCGGCTTCGGAGTTGGGATTAGCCAACGCCACTACAACCCGTCGTGGGTGGATGGCGTCGATGTGGCGCACCGCCGGTCTGATTTCCGCCGCGGCGACGGGAGCCTCGACCGGTTTCGCAAACGCCCGCCACCTTAATTGGCGCCATCGTTCGCTAAACAAGGGTAGACCGTAGCGGATATCCACCCGAGAGCGGCCCCACACGAAATACCAAACCAGGCTGACGGTAATAAGTATGAGGATAATGATCTGGGCGATGATTCCCGAGAAAGCGATAATCGCCACACACCCAAGCGCCGCCGCGATCTGAGTGAAAGGCGTGAATGGAACTCGGAACGAGGGTTTGAACCAGACGGGCGCGGCCACCCGTAGCACGATCACGCCGATGTTGAGCGCTGCATAGCTGTACAGCTGCAGCACGCTGGCGATCTCAGCCAATGTTTCCAGGCTATCGATGAAAAGGAAAATCAGCGCCAGACCGCCGGTGAGGATAATCGCCCGGTAGGGAGTCAGTCGCTTGGGATGAATCTCACTCAACCAATTGGGGATCATCCCATCTCGCGACATGGCCAGATTGATGCGCGAGGCCGCCATAATGCTGGCATTGGCCGAGGAAAGTGTGGCCAGCAACCCCCCGAAGATCAAAACGCCTGCGCCAACCGGCCCGAACATCATCTCTGCCGCCACCGTCAGTGGTGAGCGGATATGGGTGATTTCTTCCTGTGGAAATATCCCGGCGATTACGAAAACAATCAGGATATAAAGGAGTGTGACCAGCGCAACTGAGCCGATCAATGCTCGCGGTATGTTTTTCGACGGTTCTTTGATCTCCTCAGATACGGCTGCGATTTTGGCGAAGCCCATAAACGAGATGAAGATCAAAGCAGTCGTGGTGAACACCGGATTGGCGCCATAAGGGAAAAAGGGCGTCAGGTTGGTGGGTTCAATGTGGAACAGACCAGCGAAGATGAAGCCCGCCAGGATGACAATGAGCGTCAGCACCACAGCGACTTGCGTGCCCCCCGATTCTTTGGCCCCGATCACATTCAGCGCCGTAAAGAAGATGCCCCCGATCACTGCCCCCATGAGCGGCGAGACGGGCAAGAACGCGTGCAGATATTCGCCCAGGCCGAAGAGATAGAAAGCGATGGCGAACGTGAGGCTGAGCCAGATGCCAATGCCCGAGATGGCGCCAAAGGCTGGGCCCAGTGAACGGGAGACGAAGAAGTAATCGCCGCCGGAGGTGGGCATGCCGGTTGCCAACTCGGCGGCGCTGGCTGCCGTGATAAGACAGATGAAGCCGGCAGCGAGATATGAAAAGATAGCCGCCGGCCCGGTCAATGACACCGCCAATCCGGATAAAAGGAAGATGCCAGCGCCAATCATCGTGCCCGTCCCGATGGTCAGGGCCGCCCAGAAACCAAGTTCACGTCGAAGGTGTTCGCTGCTGTTCGTAGCCATGCTTCTTTGCAAGGGAGTGCTGCGAAGAGACTGATTGTAGAGAGGTCTACATTGATTATGCCCCATGAACGAGTTAGGGGCAAAGAATCTCCTCAGGCTCAGAGATGCAGTCTATTCAGGGCTTGCGCCAGGTCGGCGATGATGTCGTCTGCTTCTTCGATGCCGAGGGCGAAGCGCACCAATTCATCGCGAATGCCCAGGGCCAGGCGTTCCTCGGGCGGCGTTTCGTAGTAGGAGATGATGGCGGGCTGGATGACGAGACTGTCCACCCCGCCGAGCGACGGGGCGATGTAGGGCAGACGCAGGGCGTCGACGAAGCGCGAGGCCGCAGCGCCATCTCCGGCGATCTCGAAGCTGACGACGCCGCCGAAGCCACTCATCTGCTTGCGGGCGATGGCGTGGTCGGGATGAGAAGGAAGGCCGGGATACCACACCCGCCGCACTTTGGGATGGTTTTCCAGGAAGGTGGCGACGGCCAGACCACTGGCGTTTTGGCGCTCGACGCGCAGGCCCAGGGTTTGCAGGCCGCGAGCGATGTTGTAGGCGGTTGTCGGGTCCACCACCGCCCCGAACATCGATTGGCTCTCCCGCAGGATGGTTGTGAGTTCCGACCGGCCGGTGATCACCCCGGCCATCAGATCGTTGTGCCCGGCCAGGTACTTGGTGGCGCTGTGCATCACCAGATCGATGCCGTAGTCCAACGGACGCATGTTGAGCGGCGTGGCGAAGGTGCTGTCGATCAGCGTGAGCACGCCGCGCCGTCTGGCGATGTCCGCCAGCGCCTCCAAGTCGATGCAGCGCAGGAAGGGGTTGGTGGGCGTTTCCGAAAGGATGAGGCGGGTATTGGGCCGGATGGCGGCCTCCAATCCGGCCAGGTCATCGGCGGGCACCGTGCTGCACTCGACGCCAAATCGCCGTAAAAACGTATTGACGAACACGCGCGTTTTGTGATAACTGTCGTCGGTGACGATCAGATGGTCGCCCGCGGATAGCAGGATGAGCAGACTTGTGGTGATGGCCGCCATCCCTGAACTCACCAAAATGGCGTCTTCTCCGTGGTCCAGCGCCGCCAGTCGCTGTTCCACCGCCTGCACGGTGGGATTGCCGTAGCGCCCGTATTCCTGGCGGCTGCGTTTGCCGGTGCGCATGCGTTCATCCATGAAATCGACGGCCGCGGCGGTGTGCGTGAAGGCGTAGGCCGAGGTTTGGACGATGGGCGGCGTCAGGCTGTGGTGAAAGGGATCGCGCTGGACGCCGGCGTGGAGGGCGCGGGTGCTCAGACCGGGTTCACGCGCCGGGGTCGGGCGATTGCCATTGGTCGAAATTTGGGCGGCTGGCGAAATGTGCGTGTTGGCGGGGGTTGTGACTGTGGTCATGTGACCTCCAAACAGGGTGTGCTCGGTGGGTGAATCGGAAGATGGAGGTCGAGGGAATAAAAAAACGAACCTGGCATGAGAGGTTCGTCCACATCGTAGATGCTCCTCTCATCGTCCAGAATTTCTTCTGCCGGCATTGGCACCTGAGACGTTGCGTCCTGGTTGCCGAGGCTTCTAAGGGCCGGTCCCTCAGCCTCTCTGGATAAGAGTTGCAGATAGCTGCTATGAAGTTGGCGGGGACTTTAGCACAAAGTCGGGGAGGGTGCAAGAAGGCGAAGGGGCGAGAGGACGTTCCTTGCTCCCTGCTAGTCGTTTGCATGGGAGTCGGCTTGGAACTGACTTATTTGTAGCGGCCTTCGATTTCAACCGGAGGTTGCGCCCACGCAAATTTCGTACAGCGGAATCAAATCCACCAACAAGGGCGCCAGATGCGCGAGCGTTTTGTCTCCCCAGGAAACAGCGGTGGCGGAATCGACTTCGACGAAGAGGCTGAGTGGGCGCTTGGAGTCGAGGGGCAAGTCGTCCAGGCGGTAGATGATGTCGTGCGGCACGGCCGGACGCGATAGGGAACACGCCTCCCGCCAAACAAGTTCCCCCTGCTCGAAACGCCAACATCCGCCCAACACGCCCCCAACTGCATCGGCGGCGTCGGTGAAGGTGAGACGGTGAGTGTAGAGCAAAGAAAGCAGGAGGGGCATGACGACGCCATGTTGCAGCGAGGCGCGGAAATTCAACCAATGCTCCCCCGTCGTCGGCAGGGAGAATCCCCAGCGCAAATAGTCGGGCCCAGCGCAGATGAGAAGTACAGCCTGCGCTCGCGATGGCGGAAAGGTGTAGGCGGCGCGGCGCGCGATGTGAATGGCGTTGCTGCCGGGCAAGCCCCACGTCTGATAACGTCGCCCATAGATGCGCCGCAACAGGAGACGGAGATCCCCGCCGAGGGCGCGTCGGTTGCGCCAGTGCGTGCCGCGCACGTCAGTGCTGAAATCTTCTTGCCGGAAGCCAGGAAATGGAGTCATAACTCCCACCATGCTATGATGTTGCTGCGAAATCACGGCCAGCAAAAGTCTCTTGCTTTCGAGGTGGCCGTCGACGATAATGCACCAGCAGTTTAACATCATTTGACAATGTAGGGAAACACACCGGTTCCGGGGAGGACGATTCGAGCTTGCGATGTTCGCCAGTTCCTCTGCCCCCAACATTGCCCGTTCTCGCCCCCGATGTTATCATCCTTCCGCTGAGCGAAAACATCCCACAACTTTTTAGCAGTGATCTCTATGATTCCTCTTCTTATCGCAGCCCTTTTTGTCGTAATTGGCGTTGGTTTTTTGGGCGGTGCGCTGTTCGGACGTATCCGTCAGCGCCGCTTCAATCTGTTGGGGTTGGCCGCAGTGTTGTGGCTAGGCGCGGCTCTGCTATTCACTTCCTGCTCGCCGCCAGCGAATCCTTCGCAAGCGACGACAACACCCACCACCGATGCGCAAGCTACAGAAGCGCAGAACACGCCCACGCCAGCACCAAGTCCAACACCCCTTCCCTCCCCCACCCCAACTTCGACTCCC
>DUEF01000227.1 GCA_011176555.1 Caldilineae bacterium | reverse complement strand
TGGCCCGCGGAATGCCGCCGTAGCCTTCCACCTGGGCCAGGGCGATGTCTTCCGAAGAAGCCACGATCCCGGTTCCCACATGATACCAGGGTTCTTTCCCGTCCTCCGGTTTGCGCGGCGCGAAAAAACGGCGGTCGCGGCCCTCGCCAAAGAAGGCTCCGGGCGGCAGATTTTCGACCGCCCGTCGTATCTCATCCCGCCCGAAGTGGATCACCCGGTTGGTGTCATCGCAGTAGACGCCGGTGCGTACGATGAATTCGATGGCGGCCTCGAAAAGGCGGTCGGCGAAGGCGTCGTCTGACGATACCGGATTTCCCGGGCTGTAACGCAGATCGAACTCCCGCACGATTTTTCTGACATTGCGGATGAGATGCTTCATGTTGAAGTCGTTTTCAGCTAAAACCGGGCCGGTCGTGGCCCGCTCCATGAAGTCCAGTAAATTAGGCATTGAGCGCCTCTCACATCAACTCGATATCCTTGACAGGCAAGCATATCCATGCTATATTCTTGACAACGGTCTAGACCATATAACCGTTGCCAACGAGTATAACAAATCACTGGCCGATGTTGCAAATAATCATCTCACCGATCTAGGAGTGGAATTTGGAACTACACGCTTCTCAAAAAGCCGTCCCCCTTTACGTCCAAATCGCAGAAAGTTTGCTGGAACGAATCGTATCCGGCGAATTGGCGCCTGACGACCGGCTGCCCTCCGAGCGTGAGTTGAGCAAATCACTGAACGTCAGCCGCATGACGCTGCGCATGGCGCTGCGCGAACTCGACAACAAAGGCCTGCTCGTGCGCCGACCGGGAGATGGCACCTATGTGGCGAAACCCAAGATCGAACGCCAGGCGGACAAACTGGCGCCGTTCACCAAAAGCATGCGCAAACGCGGCTACCAGACCGGTGCAAAAATCATCGCTTTCGAACGGCGGCTGGCTGAAGTGTCGATCGCCAGCCAGTTGAAAATCGCCGTGTCGTCGCCGGTCTATCACATCCAACGTTTGCGCCTGATCAATCAAGAACCGGTGATGTTGGAGAAATTCAGCGTGCCGGTCTATCGCTTTCCCGATCTCGATACGCACGACTTGGAGACGCGTTCGTTTTATGAAGTGGCGGAAACCGAATATGGCGTCACCGTGCGTCAGGCCAGGCAAAGCCTGGAGGCGGTCTCGGCCACGGAGTTCGAGGCCAAGTTGTTGGCAATCGCTCCGGGCGCGCCCTTGATGTTGGAAAGGCGTCTGGCCCTTGACCTGGACAACCAGCCCGTGGAATACGGGCATGATCTCTATCGAGGCGATCGTTTTCGCTTCATCACAGAAATCGCACCCCTGGAGATGGCGAGATAAATCACATGAACACCAAACCCACAATCCCAACCTGGAAAGACAAAATCCTCTTCACCCCCGGCCCCCTGACCACCAGCCGCACCGTCAAACAGGCCATGCTGCGCGATTTGGGCTCGCGAGATTTCGAGTTCATCACCCTGGTGGCAGAGATCCGACGGCGGCTACTGGCATTGGGCCAAGTGGCCGACAAGGACTACGAAGCCATCATCATGCAGGGCAGCGGCACTTTTGGCATGGAAGCCGTGGTGTCGTCGGTGACGCCGCCCGATGGCAAATGGCTGGTGATCATCAACGGCGCTTATGGCAAGCGTCTGAACCTGATCGCCACCACCCTGGGCATCCCCACCGCCCTCCTGACCTACCCCGAAAATAGTGCGCCCGACCCGGTCGCTGTCGATGCCGCCCTGGCCGCGGACGCCGCCATCACCAACGTGGCTGTAGTGCATTGCGAAACGACCACCGGCATCATCAATCCGGTCGAGGAAATCGGAGCCGTCGTCCGCAAGCATGGCAAACGCTATTTCGTCGACGCCATGAGCAGTTTTGGCGCGGTTCCGCTCGATTTGGCCGCAGCCGGGATCGATTACCTGGTCTCGTCGGCCAACAAGTGCATCGAAGGCGTGCCTGGCTTTAGTTTTGTGCTGGCCCGACGCGCCGCCCTGCTGGAAACGGAAGGTTGGGCGCGCAGTCTGGTGCTGGATTTGTTGGCGCAATGGCGGGGCCTGGAGGCCAACGGCCAGTTTCGCTTCACCCCGCCCACCCACACCCTCATCGCCTTCGCTCAGGCCCTGCGCGAGTTGGAGATGGAGGGGGGAGTGGATGGTCGGGCGCAGCGCTACCGGGCGAACTACGCGACGTTGCTGGCCGGCATGACCGATATGGGCTTCGAGACCTATATCCAACCTGAAGATCAAGGCTACATCATCACTTCCTTCCGCTACCCCACTCACCCCAATTTCTCCTTCGAAACGTTTTACGAACGGTTGAACGACAAAAATTACGTCATCTATCCGGGCAAGGTCAGCGACGCCGATTGTTTCCGCATCGGCAGCATCGGCCGCATTTTCCCCTCGGACGTGCGCGACCTGCTGGCGGCCATCCGGGAGACATTGGTGGAGATGGGGGTTGAGTTGTAGGCCGGGAGACCGGGAAACCAGTAAACCGGGAGACCGGGTCATCGAAAAGCATCCGAAAAACGCACCACGCACTACGCACCACGCTCAAGGAGCAACTCATAATGGAATTCACCTACCAACGCACGTATCGCGGCCCTGTCAAGATGGTTGTGCTCGACTGGGCGGGAACCACGATGGATTATGGCTGTTATGCGCCCGCGGTCGTCTTCATCGAGGTCTACAAACGCCAGGGCATCGAGATCAGCATGGCTCAGGCCCGCGCGCCGATGGGCCTGCACAAACGAGACCACATCAAAGCCATCAGCCAGATGGAGGAGGTGGCGCAGGCGTGGGAGAAACAGCACGGGAGGCCGGTCACAGAAGCCGACATCGACGCCATGTTCGCCGCTTTCCAGCCCTTGCAAATGGCCGTGCTGGCCGAATACGCCGACCTGATTCCGGGCACGCTGGAGGCGGTGGCGGCGTTGCGCGAGCGCGGCATCATCATCGGTTCGACCACCGGCTATTTCTCCGCAGCCATGGAATTGCTGAAAGGCGAGGCCACCCGCCGCGGTTACACGCCGGATAGCAGCGTCTGCGCCACCGAGGTTCCCGCCGGCCGCCCCCAGCCCTGGATGGTGCTCAAAAACATGTTCAACACCGGCGTTTATCCCCCCGAAGCCGTGGTCAAGGTCGGCGACACCAAACCGGATATCAGCGAAGGCCTGAACGCCGGGACCTGGGCGGTTGGCCTGGCCCAGACGGGCAACGAGGTCGGGCTGAACGGCGACGAGATCGCAGCCCTGGCCCCCGACATCCTGGAGCGCAAGGTCGCTCAGGCGCGGGATAATCTGGCCAAGATGGGCGCGCATTACGTTGTCGACGGCATCTGGGAGCTACTGCCGATTATCGACGACATCAACCTCCGGTTGGCGCGCGGAGAAAAACCATAACAGGATAAAATCCAGACTATGACAACCAAAATCCGGGCCTCGATATCCGGCATTCGGCCGCGCATTTTTCTGCGGAACACCATTTTTCTCAGCATTGGCGCCGTCCTGGCCGCGATCAACTTCAACATTTTCCTGGCCCCTTCCAAACTCGCGCCGGGGGGCGTCTCCGCCATCGCCCTGATCATCAATCGCTTCAGCGGCTGGCCCCTGGGCTTGACCTTGTTCGCGCTAGCCATCCCGCTCTTGTTCGTGGGATTTCAGTATCTGGGCCGCTTCAACTTCCTGCTACGAACGCTCTACGTCACGGTCATCTACACGTTCTCCGTCGATCTCCTGACGTGGCGGCTGCCGGCCGAGGGCATTACCGCGGATCCGCTCCTGAATGCTCTATTCGGGGGCGTCCTGGGCGGCATCGCCACGGGCCTGGTGTTCCGCGGACGCGGCGCTTTCGCCGGCACCGGTATCATCAGCCGTATCCTGCAACTCAAAACCGGCATTCCTGTCACCCAGTTTTACATGATGATCGACGGCGCCATCATTGTCGCCCTGGGCTTAACCTTTGGTTGGGAAAACGCGCTGTATTCGGTGATCATGCTTTTCATTTGGGGCCTGGCCACCGACTACGCGCTGGAAGGCCCCAGTGTGATCCGCACGGCGTTCATCGTGACAGATTCCCCGCACCCGGTGGCGGACACTTTGATCAACCGCATGGGCATTGGCGTCACCGCCTGGCAAGGGGAAGGCATGTACACCAATCACGAACACACCGTTCTCTTTTGCACCATCAGCAGGCCGGATGTCGAAACCTTGCGCTCTGTGATCACCGAAGTGGATGACAAGGCGTTCATCGTCATCGGCCAGGGACATCAATCCAGCGGCGGGGTGCTGAAACCGAGGAAATCGAAATCGAATTTTCAGTAGAGCCATCGCAGCATGTTAAAATGCCCATTGGCTCATCCCAATCCGCAATTCGCGTCCGGGGATGCAAACTCCGCAGGTCAATCCGCATTCCGCAATCCAAAATCCCATGCCCACCACCACCATCTTCAACCCGACCCCTGGCTGGTACGCGGGCGACTTCCACGCCCACACCCACTTTTCTGATGGTGCGCTCTCGCCGGACGAACTCGTCGCTCTGGCGCAGGCCGAAGGCCTGGATTTCCTCGCCATCACCGACCACAATGACATCGGCGCGTTGTCGGCATTCGCCGCGCCCCCGCCTATGCCCATCGTGCGAGGCATCGAAATCACGCTGAAGATCGGACATTTCAACGTTTTCGGCGTCGATGCGTGGCCCGATTGGCTCGACGCGATGTTACCGGGCGAAACCTGGCAGGAACGCGTGCAAGGCCAACCGGACATAAACCGAATGATGGCGCTGTGCCAGGCGGAGGGCTGGTTGGTCTCGATCAACCACCCCTTGCTGACGCCCTGGGAATGGCAAAACGAAGACACGCTGCTCGACCATTTGGACGCCCTCGAAATCTGGAACGATCCCACCTGGGGTGACAATGCCTGGGCGAACCCGGATGCGGTGGCCTACTGGACGCGCCTGCTCAACGCCGGTTATCGCATCACAGCCATTGGCGGCACCGACTTTCACTTCACCAACCCGGAGCCGGGGCCGTACCAACCCCGCCTGAATCTGCCCCGAACTTATGTCTACGCCGAGCAGCTTTCGACCGCGGCGATCCTGGATGCCGTGCGCAAACGCCGCGCCTACATGACCATGGGCCCGACGCTGCGCTTCCAGGCCGCAATGCAGGGCGTCAGCTACGGCATGGGCGACGATCTGGGCGCTGTGACCGGCGAATTGGCATTGACCGCCGAGGCCGTTCTCGAACAAGGCGAGGGGCGCATCCTGCTCCTCAAAAACGGCGAGATCATCGCGGACGGGCGCAGTCGCGATGGCCGGATCGCAGTACAATGGCAGAGCGAGCTCAATCCCCGCGAACCGGCCTGGTTCAGATGCGATGTCCTGGATGCCGAGGGCCGTTTCCTGACCGTTTCCAACCCCATCTTCACTGGCCCCCACCATCCACCCGCCCCACACACTTTTGGCGAATTCCTCGCTGACGCTTGAGCCCAGCTCACCACATCCATGACAAAACTACGCATCGATCATGCCGTAATCGACGCCGATCTGGTGATTTTCGACAAGGACGGCACCCTGATCGACTTCGAATTTTATTGGGGCGAGCGCACGCGTCGCTGTGGCGAACGCCTGATCGAGCGCGTGGGGGGGGATGGAACACTGCGAGCGGCACTTTTTTCCAGCCTCGGCTTCGATGCCGCCAACGGGCAAACAGCGGGTGACGGCCCCCTGGCCACGGCGACCATGACAAAAATCTACACGGTGGCCACCGTCGTCCTGTATCAGCACGGTTTCGGCTGGGACGAAGCAGAGGCGCATGTGCAGGCGGCATTCGCCTCGTGCATGGGAGCTATCCCGACCGGCGATCTGGTGCGGACTCTGAGTGATGTTCCCGACCTTTTTCGCTGTCTCGACCAGGCGGGCGCCAAGATCGCCATCGTTACAAGCGACGATCACGCCACGGCAGCCGAGACGCTGGCCCTGCTGGGCGTCAGCGATCTGGTGAGCGCGATCGTCGGCGGCGATGACGACATCCCCATGAAACCCGCGCCCGACGCCATCCTGCACGTTTGCGAACAACTCGGCGTCGCGCCACAGCGAACGATGATGGTGGGCGACACGGTGGCGGATTTGGTGATGGCGGGGCGGGCGGGCGCTGGCGTCCGTTTGGCCGTTCTCAGCGGCGTTGGCGGACGCACCGAACTGGCGACCCACGCCGACCTCATCATCGCGTCGATCGATGACATTGTGGTCGAACCATGAGCGACCGCCGCAAAGACTACCACGCATTCCAGGCGGGAGCGAAGCTCCTCGCTGACGCTCTGGCCAGGGACAGGACGCCGGAACGCGTGCCCATTTATGCGCAACTGCACGAGTTCGCCATGCACGAACTGGGCGTCAGCGCCAGAGCGTTCTACACCACGCCGGAATTGCTGATTTACGGCGCTCTGGAGATCACGGAAGCCTACGGTATCGACGTGCCCTACGCCGACTACGACGTGTACAACATCGAAGCCGAAGCCCTGGGCCAGGCCCTGGTTTGGGACGACGACATCATGCCCGATGTCGACCGGGACCGGCCGTTGATCGCTGGCCCCGCCGACCTGGACAAAATCCGCACGCCCGATTTCGACTCGGCCGGTCGCTGCGCCATGATTATCGAAGCGCAGCAGATGTTTCTCGAAGCGACGGGTCTGCAACCGACGTTGAACTTCTGTGCACCCTTCAGCTTTGTGGCCAACATCCGCGGAAC
>DUEF01000226.1 GCA_011176555.1 Caldilineae bacterium | reverse complement strand
CGGGCGTCATCAGCAGCGTCTGCGCCATGTCCAGTTGCGGGTCGGCGGCCAGCTTGCGGGCGAGCAACTGGTACAGGGTGTTGATCTGCATGAACTGGATGCCCGTGCTCTGGTAGATCGTCTCTCTGGGCACGCGGTCGAACGCGGCTTCCATCATGCCGTCGGTGGCCGCGTCACGGTAATGGTAGGGGTTGCCCAGCAACTGGTCGGATTGATCCAAAAGGCCGTAATCGACGCCCCAGGTGTCGACGCCGATCCCGGCCGGGGGCGTATCGTATTTGGCGGCGTAGGCGGCGAACCCCTTTTTGATCTCCGCCCACAATCGCAAATGATCCCAATGTAAGCGCCCCATGACCGCAACCGGACCATTGACGAAGCGGTGCAGTTCTTCCAATTGGAAGCGTTCGCCATCCCAGCGACCCAGCATCACCCGCCCGCCGGATGCGCCGAGGTCGATAGCGAGGAAATTTGTTGTTTCGGTCATTGTTTCACTCCTTTTTTACGTATTTCGTGCTGCGTGTTCCGTTTTTCTCGCGCCTGCGACGCGCTCTCACCGCCACGCAACACGCACGACGCAACACGCCTACCTCATCTCCTGCCCGCCGGTGACGTTGATGGCCTGGCCGGTCATGTAGCTGGCCTGGTCTGACGCCAGGAAGACGAGGACGTTGGTGATGTCATCGTAGGTGCAGCCGCGCTTCATCGGCACCTGGTTGACGTATTTCTGGCGCACTTCCTCTTCGGTGATGCCCCATTTCTTGGCGTACTGGCTGTAGAGCGAATTCACCCACAGCGGCGAATCGAGCAGGTTGCCGGGGCAGATGGCGTTGACGCGGATGCCATGCTCGGCCAGGTCCAGGGCGATGCTCTGGGTGAAGCCGATGCCGCCGAACTTGCTGGCCGCATAGGCCGAGTTCTTGTAACTGCCCTTCTTGCCCGATTTGGAGTTGATCTGGATGATAACGCCGCTTTTTTGCGGGATCATCACCCTGGCCGCGTGCTTGGCCACGAGCATGTAGCCAAACAGGTTCACGTTCATCACCGCCCGCCATTTTTCGGCCGGGAAATCCCAGATGGCCTCGGCGATGAGAATGCCGGCGTTGGAGACGACGATGTCCAGGCGGCCAAAACGCTCGACCACTGTCTGCATCATCTCCTCGACTTCCTCCTCGTTCGTGACATCGACCTGGACGGCGATGGTTTCCCGGCTGCTGGTCGCGGCGATGTCTGCAGCAGTTTCCTCTGCGCCTTCCAGATTGAGGTCGGCGACGACGATGTGGCAGCCTTCCTGGGCCAGTCGTTGGCAAATGGCCCGACCCAAGCCCTGGGCCCCGCCGGTGACGAGGGCGATTCTGTTTTCGAGTGTTTGATTCATGATGTTGTTGGTTGGTTTGAAGTGAGATTGACGAGCCATAAGGCAAGTGTTAGAATTCAATTGAACGTTATGGAATCGGAAGCATCCATGCCGACTAAACTTATCGCTCAAATGAACATTGCATCTTATCGAGGAACGTGATCCTTGTCGCAAGAGTTACGATTCGAGTGGAACATCAGCAAGGCAGAAAAGAATATCAAGAAGCACCGTGTTTCATTCGAGGAAGCCGCAACTATATTTGACGATCCGATGTTCATCACATTCATTGATCAGGAACATTCGATCGATGAAGAAAGGTACATCACCATTGGCCTATCAAATAGCGCTCGGCTGCTGATGATAGCTCATACAGATCGTAATGGACTCATACGAATCATTAGCGCACGCAAAGCGACCAAGAAGGAACAATTGTTTTATGAAAAATTTGACTGATCCAGACGATTACGAATTGCGTGATGAGTACGACCTATCGAAAATGACGATCGTCGCCAAAGGCAGATATGCCCCGGAGCGTCGAAGGGGTCAGAACATCGCCTTACTTGACGATGATGTAATGAGAGCATTTCCTACTGATGAAGCAGTAAACGAGGCGTTACGGTTGGCCATACGAATCGCTGCAATTCCTGAAAAAACCGTAACGGAAATGGCGCCAGCTTAACACGTGGTGCGTGGTGCGTTGGGCCGAATGTACTACGCACCACGCACCACGTCATCACGCCAGCATCAGCCGCAGGAACTCCTCCTCCGCCTCTTTCGTCCATTCCCGCCCATCTTTGAGCTTTTCGTAAACGGTCGGGAGCACGTCCTTCAGGTCGGGAACAGCGGTGAGGGGGAAGTCCTTGATCTGGGGGAAGATGACCACTTTGCCGGGATAGACCTGATCCTGCACAGCCTGCAAGCCGTCTTTTGTGGCGTTGAGCGAGCCGATGGCGGCCACCGAGCGGTTGGGCGACAGTTCGCCTGATTCGGCCTGGTGCAGCATCAAGCGCAAATCGTCGATGGACGAGGCGGAGTGGCCGATGATGCGCACATCCTTCATGTAGGCGTCGCTGAGATCGAGCTTGGCGGTCGTGCCGCGCGCTACGCCCGCGAAGATGTTCATCACGCCCTCGGGGGCCAGCCACGTGGCCGCGTCGGTGATGACAGGCGGGATGGGGGCGAGGACGATGATGTCGTCGAAACCGGCGTCCCGGAAGGGGGCCATGCCCTCGGCGTAGGATGCCTTGTTAAGCGGATTCAGACAAACGAACTCGATGCCCTGTTCCCGCGCCTCAGCGCCGAAGCTGTTCTCCACATCCTGCAAACGCAGGTCACTGACGTCGGTGCAGACGATCACCCTGGGGCCGTTGGCCTTTTGGATGGCTCGCTGCACGTGCATGCGCCCCATGGGGCCGCCCGCGCCCACGAACCAGGCTCGACCGCCGGGCTTGAGCGATGAACGCACAGGCACATCGCTGTAGGCGTCGGCGATCTCTGCGCCCCGGCCGCCCACGTACAACCAGCGATTGTAGTGCACCCGGCCAATATCGACATTCACCGGACGATCCAGAGGCTCGTCGGCGAGGATGGCGACGATGCCAAAATGGTTGAGCCAGGGACTGACGGTCTCGATCAGTTCCGCGGTCGCGCCCAGCAGCACGATGTCATCGACGAATTCCACGGGCGGGGCCGACACATCCGCCACGTCGATCACTTCCACGCCCAGGTCGGCCGCTTTCGCGCGCAAGGCGTCGGCCAGGTAAGCGGGAACGTCGGTCAGTAGCAGGCGGGCTGGGTGAGATGCCGCCTCGAAACCGGCGCTGAGCGTGTAATTGTGCTCCGGGTTCGCCTCGGTTCCGATGATCCAGGTCGTCCCGTCCGTTTGGAGGCCGGTGCGGTAGGTCAGTTCGTAGGCGGCGGTGACGCAGGCCCAGGGCTCGGTCAGGGCGCTTTCCGCGTAACCGGTGGTCGGCTGCACGGGGATGAGATAGTTGCCGTCGTCGCCATCGAGGACGCGCTGATCGATCACGTTGTACTGCGAAAGGCCGCCCTGGATTTCGTAGCCATAGGCGTAGCCTACGCCATCCACGAAAATGTCGGCCTGGATGGTAAAACGGTCTCCGACTTTGTACTGGTCCCGCAGGTTTTCGCCGACTCCGACCACCGTCATGGCGATCTCGTGGCCCAGGATCACCGGATCATCCTTCATGTTGCGGTAGATGCGGGGATGCTCTTCGCCCAGACGGATGACTTTGATGTCGGAGAAGCAAAGCCCGCAGGCGTCGTGGCGCACCAACAATTCGTCGGGGCCGTATTCAGGGAAGGGAACCACGGTGGGTTTGCCATCGTCGCCCAGGTTTTCGAGGCCGGCGCCGTAAAGATGCCATTCGCTGTTGGTCTCAGGCAGCGGGGCGTCGGCGTTTTTGAAGGTGGTGAGTTTGTCGGTCATGTAAAATGCTCCGTGTCTGTCCTTGCGAGGAGGACGACTTGCGGTCGTTCGACGAAGCAATCCCCGATCTACAAAGTTGGGGTTTGCTTCGCCAAAAACCGGCTCGCAATGACAGGAATGGGTTGATTACTATCGGTTCAGTCGGTTCAGGATTTCGGTCGGGGAAATATCGGGGGGCAGGGCCAGAAGCTGGTCGGTTCCACGTTTGCCGGGCGGGATCAAACGCCCTGCTCGGGTGTAGAAAGCATTACGTTCGGCGCGGGTGGGCAGATGCGATTTCGCCCAGTGGGACTGATAGCCCAATCCCAGCACCCGCTGCAACACGGTGTGGCCGTAGATGAAGTAAGCGCCGTCGAGGAAGGCCTGACGCACGGGCGCCAACTCCGGCGCATCGAAATCATCGACCAACTTGTTGCCGAAGCTGTTCATCTCGGTGCCGACGTTGATGGGCAGGTCGAGCTTTTGTGCTAGCTCCACCACCCGGTGCAGGTTCTCGACCTTTTGTTTTCGCTCGACCGGATCGGCGATGTTCCAGTTGCGGTCGGGGACGATGTTGAGGGTGACGACGCCTTTGTCGATCAGCAGCGCCAGCAGCTCCTCCATCCGTTGTTCGCCCGCGGTCGTGCCGTCGAGCCAGGCCGCGCAGGGCAGCGCGCCGCAAGCGGTGATCAACTGGTGGAATTCCTCGATGGTGGGGAACGCGTCAGGGCCGGGCTGCACGTAACCCACGCCGCCGCGCTTCATCAGCTTCTTGCGGATGAGATTTTGCAGGCCGGGGCCGTCGCCGCTCTCGCCCATCAACTCGGTGATGTCGGCTTGCGGCGCATCCAGCTTGTTCGCCCAGAACGCCGCCGGATCATCGGTCAGGCGTTGCGCGGCCTTGACGAAAGCGACCACCATGTGCCGTTCGGTGGCGTTGCCCGCCGGCGTCAGGGGCAAAACATCCTGCTGGTAATCGATCGTGACCGGGTCGAGATAGGCGTTCACCCGTTGCAACATGCCCAGATTCCGTTGCTGCGCCCGTTCCCGCAAGTCGTCGGCGATGTGCGCCACCGAGTCGGGGATGGCGCCGGAGGTGAAGCCGATGCCCATGTGGTAGGTGACGCCCGGTTCGCCAGGCGAGTTGATCACGGAATCGGCGAACTCCGGCACGAACGCCCGGGTTTCCATGCCTGCACTGCCGCGTAACCCCACCAGCTCGCAGACCTCCAACCATTCGTCCACGCCATCGAGGACATCGAAATCGACGATGCCCATGAGTTTGTAGCCTTCCTTTTTCCCCAGCCAGGCCAACCCGCTGGGCGAGTAACCGTAGGCGTTGTACGAGAAGAAGGTGTGGCAGTGCAT
>DUEF01000225.1 GCA_011176555.1 Caldilineae bacterium | reverse complement strand
GGGCGCGAATGCCCGCCTATCGATTTTCTCAAAACGACACACAAGGAGCGCAAACCATGAAAAAGATCCTATTGACAATCACCGTACTAATGATGGCTGCTTTCGTCATCTCTGCCTGTTCGCAGAACGAGCCGCCGGCCCCCACCGCCACGCCCGAGACCATGGCCAAGGTGGATGACAGCATGCAAAACGTCGACGCCATGAAAAATGATGAGATGGCGGAAGACACCATGGCCAAGGACGACATGCAAAGCCAGGATGAGATGAAGAAAGACGACGCCATGGACAAAGACGAAAACATGGCAGCAGAGGAAAGCATGGAGAAGGACGAAAACATGGAGCAACAAAACGACGCCATGGGGGAAGATGAAGACATGAAAAAAGACGACGAGAGCATGGAAAGCGACAGTATGGAAATGGAGGACGACAAGAGCAGCGATGAGGCCATGAAAGAAGAAGATATGATGGAAAAGACGCAACTCAACCTCGCATTCCAGGGGCTTGGCAACCCAGGCGAGGGCTGGGCTTACGAAGGCTGGCTCATTGTCGATGGCGAACCCGTCACAACCGGCGTCTTCACCGTGGATGACAAGGGCATGGCCAGCGCCACCGATTTCCCGGTCGACGCCCACGCCCTGAAAAACGCCACCGCCTTCGTCCTCACCATCGAACCCTCACCCGACCCCGATCCCGCCCCCAACATCATTCACCTCATCGGCGGCGATTTTGATGGCGACAGCGCAACCCTGGCCGTCTCACATCCCCTGGCTTTGAGCGCTGACTTCGCAGATATCACCGGCTCCTACATCATCGGCGCACCCTCCAGCAAGATGGCCGCGGAAGACTACCGCAAAGGCATCTGGTGGCCCTCACTCGCCCTACCGGCGCTGCCCGATGGCTGGATTTATGAAGGCTGGGTAGTCGGCCCTGATGGCCCCATCTCCACAGGACGCTTCGCGTCAGGCGATGTCACAGATAGCGATGGCAACGGCCCCACCGCCGGTCCCAACCCCGGCCCATCCTTCCCCGGCCAGGACTTCATCGACCCGGCCATCGACCTGACCACCGGCTACGCAGCGGTCATCACCATCGAACCGGAGCCGGACACCGCTCCTGCCCCCTCCTTCCTGAAGTTGCTGGTGGACAAGAACATCGAAGACGTTGGCGATCACGGTTCGCAGGATGTGGAAAACCAGGCCAACACCTTCCCCACAGGCATGGCCAAACGGTAATCATTCCGCAACTCTTTTTTATCCGCAGATTACGCAGATTTTCGCAGATTAAAACAAACAATCTGTGTGATCTGCGTAATCTGCGGATTATCTTGACGACGTAATCGATCATACGAACCCTGGGGCATTCAAACAAAATGGGCGGGAACAGGTCAAAGGACATGACCGCAGTCATGGGCAGTGATGACGCCAGGCACTTCCGGGAAGTGGGGGAAACCGCTAGAGTAAAGGCATCAATTGCAACTATTTCTTCCGACATCGGAAAGGAGATATTCAAAATGCCAAGCGCGAACAAAACGAAATCACGAAAAAAATGGTTTTGGCTACTCGCCGGCCTGGCTGCGGTCGCCGTGGTCTTCGCCGGTTTCGGCCTGGTGAACGGTCGGCTCCAGCAAAATGCCGTCGATGCCGCAACCACCGATAATATCGTAACCGCTTTCATCGGCGATCTGTCCTCCACCGCCACTGCCAGCGGAACCGTCGAGGCGCAGCGAGAAGCCCAGTTGAGCCTCGATGTCGCCGGCACGGTCGATGCCGTTTACGTCCGCGAAGGCGACAGTGTGCACAAGGGCGATGTCCTGGTGCAGCTAGACACCGCCGCTCTGGAACGCGCGGTCGCCAACGACGAGCAGAACCTGATCATCCAGGAAGCGAATCTGGCCGAATTGCAGGATGGTGCATCAGACGAGGACATCGCCTCCGCACAGGCCGCGGTGGCCAGCGCCCAAGCCAACCTGGACGATGTATTGGACGGCGCAGACGACTACGACATCGCCGCGGCCCGATCCAGTCTTGCTTCCGCCCAGGCTGCTTATGCCGACCTCCTTGCTGGCCCCGATGCGAATGACGTGGCCCAGGCCGAGGCCAATCTGCGCAACGCCGAAGCCTCGCTCCAGCAGGCGCAGGCCGATTACGACGAGGTCTCCTGGCGATCAGACATCGGTCGTCTGCCGCAGTCGCTGGCCCTGGAGCAGGCCACGAACAACTACAACGTGGCCCTGGCCGCGTACAACAACGCCAGCGAAGACGCCAGCGACGAGCAGATCAAACAGGCCAAAGCATCCATCGCCCAGGCCGAAGCTACGCTGCAAAAGCTGCTGGACAGCCCCACCGACACCGAAATCGCGGCGGCAAAGAGCCAGCTCGCACAGGCCGAAGCTACGCTTGCCAGCCTGCTGGAAGGCGCCAGCGAGGAGAAAATCGCCGTCGCCCAGGCGCAGGTCGAGCAAGCCCGCATCAACCTGGAAGACGCCCGTGAAAACCTCGACAAAGCCTCCTTGCTCGCTCCCTTCGATGGCGTGATCACAGCCGTGCATGTCGCCGAGGGCGAACGGGCCAGCGGCCTGGCCGTCGAACTGGTGGACGCCAACAGCCTCGAAGTCGTGCTCAGCGTCGATGAAGTCGATATCGGTGAATTGGCCGTAGGCCAACCCGCCGTCATCACCCTGGAAACCTGGCCGGGCGAGGAGATTAGCGGCGAGATCGTCGCCATCGCTCCCAAGGCCCTGGAGAACGCCAGCGCTATCGTCGCTTACGAAGTGCGCTTGAGTCTGGGCAAGACCGATCTGCCCATCCGCGTGGGTATGACCGCCAACGCCGACCTGATCACTTCTGCAAAAGAGGGCGTGCTCCTGGTTCCCAACGAGGCTATCACCGCCGATCGAGAAGCTGGCCGGCACTACGTCAACAAGATCGTGAGCACTGCCGATGGCGGAGTGAGCACCGAGCGGGTCGAAGTGACCATTGGGCTCAAAGATGACGATTACACCGAGATCACCAGCGGCATCCAGGAAGGCGATCGTCTCTCCACCGTCATCATCACCACCGGCGTCGATGAAGAATCCGGCGGATTTTTTCCTTCGAGACCAGAGCGCGACGGTAGCGGCCCCTTTGGAAGGTAAATTGACGTAGTGCGTGTTCCGTATCAGAGCGATTCCGTTACGCACCACGCATCGCGCAAAACTTTCCGCTTTTCACCACGAGACAACGACCATGATCGAACTAAACAATATCACCAAATCCTACCAGATGGGCACGCAGACCGTCCACGCCCTGCGCGGCGTTGATTTGAGCATCGACGCCGGCGAGTACGTCGCCATCATGGGGCCTTCCGGCTCCGGCAAGAGCACCTTGATGAACATCATCGGCGCTCTGGACCTGCCCACGTCCGGGACCTACACCCTCGACGGCATCGATGTCAGCCACATGACCGACGACGAGCAGGCCCGGATTCGCAACCAGCGCATCGGCTTCGTCTTCCAGCAATTCAATCTGCTGCCCCGCACCTCGGCGCTCAAGCAGGTGGCCCTGCCCCTGATGTATGGCGGCTATGGCAAACGCGAGCGCTACGAAAAAGCCGAGGCCGCGCTGCAAGCCGTGGGCCTGGGCGACCGCATCGACCACCGCCCGGATGAACTCTCGGGCGGGCAACAGCAGCGCGTGGCCATCGCCCGAGCACTGGCCACCGACCCCAGCATCATCCTGGCCGACGAACCCACCGGCGCTCTGGACACCCAAACCGGCATCGAAGTCATGGAGATCTTCGAGCGCTTGAACAGGCAGGGCATCACCGTTGTCATGGTCACGCACGAAACGGAAGTGGCCGAGCGAGCCAAGCGCACAATCTGGTTGCGGGACGGGTTGGTGCAGAAAAACTAGGTATTGGGGATTGGGTATTCGATACTCACCAATACCCAATATCCACTACCTGTTACCCAATCACAAGAGACTTCATCATGAACCTAACCGAAAGCTTCCTCACAGCCCTCGATAGCATCACCGCTAATAAGATGCGCTCTATCCTGACCATGCTGGGCGTCATCATCGGCGTGGCCGCCGTCATCGCTCTGATGGCCATCGGCAACGGCGTCACCGCCTCGGTCACCGGTGAGATCAACGCCATCGGCACGAACTTGATCACGATCTCGCCTGACATGGAAAACAGCGGCGGCTATCCCCCACTCAGCCTGTCCGATGTCGAGGCCATCGCAGCCAATGCGCCCGCTGTCTCTGATGTTGCCGCCAGCGTGAAAGGCAGCCAGGAAGTCGTGTACGATGGAACCGCATTCGCCACCGCCGTCAATGGCGTTACCGCCAACTATTTCACGGTCAACAACCTGGACGAGTTTCAGGCAGGCGACGGTCTCGTCCAGAACGACATTGACGCGAAGGCTCGTGTGGCCGTGATCGGCGTCGATGTCGTCACCGAGCTGTTCGGAGATCAGTACCCGGTCGGTAAATCCTTGAAGATCAACGGCGTCGAGTATGAAATCGTCGGCGTGCTGGAAAGCCAGAGCGGCAGCCTGGCCGGCAATCCCGACGAAAACGTCTACATTCCGATCACGACCGCCCAGAGTCGTCTCTACAACGATCGCACTCGCTCCGGCCAGCCCGCGGTCAGTACGATTACCGCTCAGGCTGTGGACGAGACCCAGGCCGAGGCGGCCGTGGACCAGATCACCGAGACCCTGCGAGAAGAACACAATATCGCAGTAGGCGACGAAGACGATTTCAGCACCTTCAGCCAGACCGAATTGCTGGACACGGTCAACACGATCACTGGCACGCTTACCGCATTCCTCGGCGCTATCGCCGCCATCTCCCT
>DUEF01000224.1 GCA_011176555.1 Caldilineae bacterium | reverse complement strand
GCAGATCAGGAAGATCGGCGGGCAAAACCAGGACGGCATCCATGCCGGCTTGCTGCGCCCAGTTGACGCCCTGAGCCGCGGATTCATTGTAACCCGAGACGTTTTCCAACACGAAAGCGAATCCCCATTCATTCGCCAACCGCAACACCTGCCGGTCAGCGCTGATCAGCAGAGACATGGCGGCGACGCCACTTTCCGTCACGGTCGCCAGCACATGGTTAAGCATGTTGTATGCCAGGTCGCGGCGCGCGGCATCCGGCAACACCGGACGCAGGCGCTGTTTGGCCAGGGTCAACGGCTTCATCGGGACGATCACGGCAAGAGAACTGTCGGGACTCGGCAAATCTGACAGTTCTGGGGATCGTTTCATGGCACAGGTTTTCGGGATTGAGCAAAACTTAGCACTTCGGCGGCGAGCCTGGCGCGATCCGTTTTGTCGCGCATGATCGTGTCGGTGACGAACGATCGTATGCCCAGGGCGCTGATCGCATCCACCAAACGCCGATCGGCCTGATCCAACACGAAGGCGTCGAGTAGATCGGCGTAATGGCGAGCTACGCCCACGGCGCTGACATCCGCGCCCACCTCGGCCATCATCTTGGCGGCCGGGCCTTTGAGCGCCCTCCCACCGATGATGGGACTGACGGCGATGGTCGGCGTACGCGCCACGGCCTCCCGTACGCTCGGCAACGCCAGGATCGGATCGATGCTGACGTAGGGATTGGAGGGGCAGAAGATAATCAGGTCGGCCTCAGCCAGAGCGGTCGAGACAGCGGCAGTGGGTCGGGCCTGCTCCAGACCGGCCATGTGCATGCCCAACATCGTCGGTTCGGTGCGCCGGTGGACGAAATACTCCTGGAAAGGCAACTCGCCCTCCGGTGTGTGGATGATCGTGCGTACAGACTGGTCGGACATGGGCAAGACGAGATGGGTCACGCCCAGACGTCGGGCCAAGGCGGCGATGACTTCGGTCAGCGACATCCCCGCGTCCAGCATCTGGCGACGCAGCAGGTGCAAGGCGATATCCCGATCGCCCAGACGAAACCAGGCGTCGTGGCCCAGCCGTTTGGTTTCCTCCAAGACCTGAAAACTTTCGTCCGCCCGCCCCCAACCCTGCTGCGGGTGCTGCACCTCTGCCAGATTGTAGAGCACGGTGTCGATGTCGGGACAGATCAGCAAGCCCAGGTGTTCGAAATCATCCCCGGTGTTGACGATGATCGTGAGTTGGTCGGGCGCAAGCTGCTGGGCGAGCCCATGTGCAAGCTTCGCTCCGCCCACGCCCCCGGCCAGGGCCACGACCTGGGATATTGGATATTGGGTATTGGATATTGCCTGCGCCGACCTCTGACCTCTGACCTCTGATTTCTGATCTACCGCCACAGCACCACCTCCTCAAGCGGTTTTCGCGTCTTCTCGTTCCTCTCCGCCGGATAACCCAGGGTGATCAGGGCTTGCGGCTCCCAATCTTCCGGCAGTTCCAGCGCAGATCGTACGACGTCCGGCGCGAATAGGGGAGCGCACATCCAGCACGCGCCGAGGCCTTCGTGGTGTGCGGCCAGCAGCAACTGCCCCAGGGCCAGGGCTGCGCTCTGCACGGCCATTTGCCATTCCAGGCGTTGGCGCAGGTCGTCAGGATAGCGATCCATCTCGCGCATGGTCAAGCAGCCCAGCACCAGCGCTCCCGCGCGCATAATGCGCGTGCGCGAGCGTTCGGCCTGGGCCCGCGCCTTTGCTTCGTCGAGACCATCGGCCAGCAAGTCTTGTTCCCACCGTTGCGCCATGCGCCCGGCCAGTTGCTGCTGTCTCGACCGCTCGGTCACCACTACAAAACGCCAGGGTTGGCGATTATGCGCATTCGGAGCCCAGATGGCGGCGGTCAGCAAGCGTTCGAGCAGCTCGCGGGGAATCGGTTGGTCGCTATAAGCGCGAATCGAGCGTCGTGTGTAAATCGTGCGCCAGAAGGAATCGTGAGCGGGCATGGGGGAGATTATAACACTGGATATTTGGTATTGGGTATTGGCTGCCGCCTCCAAGTGATGCATGTGCTCGACAGCAGAATGTTGTATAATGCCATCATGACCCCAACACCTAATAACCAGTAGCCATCATGTGCGGACGATTCACGCTTACAGCCAAACCCACCACCCTGGCCACCCTCTTCGAGCTAGACGAAATCCCGGAGATCGCGCCGCGTTACAACATCGCGCCCACCCAGCCCGTGGCCGCGGTGCGGATAGCGTCTCATGCCCAAAAACGTGAGTTCACTTATCTCACCTGGGGCCTGATCCCTTCCTGGGCGAAAGACATCAGGATGGGCAGCCGTATGATCAACGCTCGCGCAGAGACGGTGGCCGAAAAACCAGCGTTCCGCGCGGCCTTCAAACGCCGGCGCTGCCTGATCCCGGCCGATGGATTCTACGAATGGCAGAAGCTGGAAGGTCGCAAGCAGCCACATTATATCGCCATGCGCGATCAAAATCCGTTCGCCATCGCCGGTTTGTGGGAGCATTGGGAGGGCGGCGACGGTAGCGTTATCCAATCCTGCACGTTGCTGACCACCACGCCCAATGAATTGGTGAAGCCGCTACACAACCGTATGCCCGTCATCTTGCATCCTGATGATTACGACGAATGGCTGCACCCCGGCGCCGATCCCGGCCTGCTCCTGCACCTACTGCGCCCTTACCCCGCCGCGGAGATGGTGGCCTATCCGGTGAGTACATTTGTCAACAGTCCGGCAAATGATAGCCCGGATTGCATCCAGCCCCTGGCGGAACAGGGACAATTGTTTTCTCTGTGACCCGGCCTCTGTGCTATACTCCGACCCACTTGATTCATCTCCTACGACAAGAGGCTTAAAAATGGCCGTTTCCCCTAAATTGCTCGAAATCCTGCGCTGCCCGGAATGTGTACGCGAATCCGATGATGCTGGCGAACTGACATTGGTGAAAGGCGTTTGGCTGGTGTGCCAGACCTGCGAAAGAAAGTACCCCATCCGCGACGACATCCCCGTCATGCTGATCGACGAGGGTACGCGCTGGCAAAACACGCCGGTGGCAGCTCTGCCCGATACGCCTCCCGAACCCGCTTCTTGATATCGTCATTTCGACGACCGACACTGTTTTTGTCATTTCGACGACCAACGGGAGGAGAAATCCCCTTACCTGCGAAATCCAAGAGGGGGACGCCTCGCTTCGACATGACGGGGTTAGCCGCCTGCTCGTTTGAT
>DUEF01000223.1 GCA_011176555.1 Caldilineae bacterium | reverse complement strand
CAGGCCCGCTGCCAGCAGGTATCTCGACGACGGTAGGGCCATCCTTTTCCAAATCAAGAATACCGGACGCATAAACTGTATCAGTGTTGCCGGTGAGGAAAAGGGGTGTGGAGTCCATCAATTTGTCCATGATGACGACTTTGTTACTGGCAGTGACGCCCATGCCCACCATGCCCATGCGCATTCCTTCGAGAGAGGTGGCGGGAATGAAATTCAGGAATACTTCCACGCCGCGCATGAAGTCGAGGTTGTCGAAAACCTTCTGGGCGGTTTCTTTAGTGGGTAAGCCGTCAAAAAATTCAAGCGTGCCGATGCGTGTTTCCACGCTGTCCGGGGTCATGATTTTGGCGGGGATTGCGGTATTGTAACCGGGTGTCGGTTGGGTTGATTTCGTCATATCTATCTCCTGTTGTTATGGTTGATTGTTTCAGTGGAGTCGCCATGCGCTTGATAGCTCACGGACAGCAGTGGATAGCGCAGGTCGTACAGCGCATTCAGCACGCCCAGCAAGACCGCCTGATCGACGACTTCGCCGGTTAGCGTGGTCACCGGTCGCCCGTCAGTCGCTAGGGTTGTAATAATTCTCAAGCCGCCCAGGCGATCACTCCAGTCTGCGTTCAGGAAACCCTGAATGCTGATCTGGTATCTGCCTGGCGACTCCATCTTGAGGTCGTTCATGCGAATGCTGTAATTAAAGTGATCATGATGAGATTATCTCGGCCACGGTGGCCATGGGGGACGTCAGCAGGATGACCATAAGGGACGTCCCCACACGACGAAAACCAATATCATCATGTTACCATGCCCCGAGTGCGCACAACAGGGTCAAAATGATGCAAAAATGATGTAGTTTCTGGATGCGCCCTTACTCTGAATAAGGAAGAATACCCAGCGCAATGGCCTTTTCCGCCGCTTGCCTGCGTCCGCTAACCTGTAGCTTCTGGTAGATGTTGCTGGCGTGACGTCTCACTGTCGCCGGCGAGATGAACAGCTCCGCTGCGATTTCCTTGTCCCGATAGCGCCGGGCCAGCAGCGCCAGCACCTCAAGTTCTCGATCCGTCAAGGGCTCGGGTAGACGCGACTGGTCGGCAACAGCGACATCCGGTGGGGATAAAGGAAAGGCCGCCACGATCTGGGCGATGAAATCCTGAGCCACGCCTTTTTGCGCCAGTTCGTTCAAAAGACTGATCATCCCCGGTTCCAGTTCCAGGAATGGGCGAATCCAGCCATCCGGCTCGGCCAGGGTGACAGCGCTCTCCATGTAAGTCAATGCTCGATCAACTTTCCCTTGCTTTTGGTAGGCCAGAGCTTGCAAAGGCAGCAGATCGATCAACTGCCGGGTGTTGCGAATCGCCTGATTTTCCTGCTCATACTGCTGGAGTTTCTCCACTGCTTCCTGCAGGCTGGCGGCAGTCCCCTGGGCAATGAGCACCCGACACTGTGTGACGCGGGGGATCTCTATCCAGTAAAACATGATGCCGGCGTCGGTTGTCAGGTTATCTGTCTGCGTCCAACGCACCGCCGATTTTTGATCCCCCTGGAGGAGGGCGAGATGGGCCTGGCAAGACCGGGCCGTGCTTACGTAGGCGGGATCGTGGGTATCCTGAGCAAATTCAAGCAATATGGCCATGGTTGCCGCGGCTTCGTCTGGCTGTCCGAGAGCCTGATACGTGAGCGTCAATCCAGCCAGGCTGTCAACCGCCGCTCTTGTGTGCAGGATGTATCGTCCCTTCACCGCCCGTTCAAGGTGATGAGCAGCGTCCTCCAGGTTATTCCGGAAGTAATGGATGTATCCCTGCAAATAGGACGTCCATATTTCGGCATAGACGTTGCCGCCTTCTGTCGCCGCATTCCCGAATTGCTGCGTCACCCGCTCAGCCTCGGTCAATTCGCCCGAAAAGAAGTGGACAAAAATCAGCGCCCCCAGCAATCGGACCATACGCACGGTTTGCGGTGTTTGCTCGTAGTAGAGCCGATTTGTCAATGTCTGGACGACCATCTCCTTTTGTCCGGCCATCTGCCCAGCCATCGCCCAAAAGACCTCCGTCTCGCCCCGGCCCTGATCATACGATCGGGGAATCAATGCCAAGGCGCGTTGGAAAAGATCCAGGCTCTGCGCTGTCTGACCATGCCAGAACCAATGATGTCCCCAGAAAAACGCCACTTCGCCCCATAAGCCTTCTTCAGTCACATCATCGCCCAGGAGCAACTCAATAGATTCGAGGAGCGGGGGAATCGCCCGAAGCTTGAACGTAAAATACGACACCCAGACCTGGGCCAGCAGAAGTTCCGGTCGCTGCCGCTTGATCTCATCCGGCAATTTGGATAGCCATTTTTCGAGGACATACCATTGGTCGGCGTTCAGTATACTGCGTCTGTTTTGTTCGATGAGTTGAGCGGCTCCAACGGTGTCCCCGGCGGCCAGGGCGTGGTGAAGCGCTTCGTCGATCAGGTCGTTTTGAGCGAACCAGGCGCTGGCGTTGCGATGGAGTTGGGCAATGCTCTCCGCATCGAAACGCCTGTCCAACTGGCGCCTCAACAGGTACTGAAACAGGTGATGGTAGCGATACCACTGGCGCTGATCGTCCAGGGAGATGGCAAACAAGTCTGCCTGCACCAGCCAGTTCAGGAAGTCCTGCCCGCCCATTTGCTGAGATCCTGGCTCAGCGTCACACATCGCCTCACACAGCGGTCCACAGAAACGATCCAGGATCGTTGTTTTCAACAGACATTCCTGGATTGCCTGTGGTTGGGTCTCGAAAACTTCCTGAAACAAGTATTCAGTGGCCAGGCGCTCTCCCGGCAATTTAGTCGAAAGCTGATCAAGATCTTCTGGCCCGTGCAAGGAGAGCATGCTCAACCGCAACCCTGTCACCCAGCCCTCGGTCTTCTCCTGCAACAAAGCAGCCGCTTCCTGATTTACAGGCGCGCCCATCGTTTTTTGCACGAAAGCGGACGTTTCGGCTTTCGTAAAGCGCATATCCTGGACCCGGACCTCAACCATCTGGCCGCGAGCGCGCAACTGACTCAGGTTAAGAGGTGGATTCAAGCGCGAGATCAGCACCAGGTGCAGCGTCTGCGGCGGATGGCGCAGCAACTCGTCCATCAAATCGTGCACCGCCAGGTCATGGACAAGGTGATAATCGTCCAGCACCAAAATGAAGGGCTGCTCGATGCCGTCCAACTCGTTGATGAGTGTGCTGGTCAGGACTGGCAGTGGGGGCAGTTCGGGCGCATGCAGAAGGGCTGAAGTTTCTCGCCCAGTATCAGGGAAAATACTTTGCACAGCGGCGATGAAGTAGTTCAGGTAGACAAGCAGATCGCTGTCATTCTCGTCCAGTGACAGCCAAGCGCCTGGTCGCTCACATGTCTTCAGCCATTCAGCCACCAGGGTGCTCTTGCCATAACCCGCCGGCGCCACTACCAACGCCAGTTTTCGCTCCAACCCTCTGTTTAGTTTCCCCACCAGCCGCGGTCGCTCGACCAGCTCGCTGACGACGCGGGGACGGTTGAGTTTGGTGCGGATGAGGGTGATTGGTTCCAACGAAGACCTGATAAACGAAGTGCAACGGCATTATAGCACGCGAACACTGTAGACGCTCACCTTTCTGATCTTCCAACAACGCTTCAGTTTAGCGAATGCAAGGAACTCCCACAAAGGCTCGATTGTGCGCTCAGCATTTTTGCGTAGCTTGTCAGCCGCCGATTAAGCTCTGGATGGTGAAGGCTGCACCCTCTAGCAAGATATTGACCATGGCAAGGGAAAGGAGGAAGACAACGATCACGATGATCGGGAAGAGGATACTGCGCCAGCCCTGTAGTCTGTGGGCCTGGACGCCCGCAATCCACACCGCGACGATAGAGATCATCAGAGTGATGAGTTTGGCCGCATCGCCTACTGCGGGAAGAAAGGCCAGGACGGAATAAAATCGGGTGACGTAAGCGAAGCCCACGGTGCGCAGCGTGCGGGTGAAGCTGCCCGTGCCGCCCAAAACGCGAGCTGTGAGGAAGACAAAGAACACCAGGAGCAGGGCCGAGAACACTTCCCCGATCATCTGCGTCCAACTGTAAACACCGAGCGTCGTGAAGCCGCCAAAGATCACGCCCAAGATGAGCATGAGCAGGGCGGGGCCGGTCATGTAGGGGTCGTCAGCCACCTCGCGATAGGTTCCCGTATCCAGCACCAAAGCCCGTAGCGCCTTGCCCACCCAGCCTCGGTCGAAGGCGAAACCCTTGACGAGGGTGGAGAAGGACCAGGCGTCCACCGCGGCGGGCTCGTCGGATTTTTGGCCGCTGAAGGAAACGGCCTCGGGCGCTTCCTCGCGATAGCTGTTCAGGATGTGATAGACATCCGTGGAATTCGTGGTGGGGGTGACTTCCAGATTGGCGGGGTGGAAGAGGAAGGCATCCGTTTGTTCGCCGCCCATGCCGCCATGATTGCCGATGAGCTCCTCCATGGCCGCCACCGTGCCGTCGGGAAACACCGAACTGTTGACGATGAGGTCGCCCGCATGGGGGAAATCTGCGATGCGACGCATCTGCGCGGCTCGCAGATCGGGGTCCCCGAACATGGCCATGGGGTCCTCACCTATGATCTCGTCGGTGTGCAGGTTGCGCATCCCCGCCTTGCCCATGGCGATAGGCTGGCCTTCGCTGTTGTAGCTGACGATGACGCCGACGCCCTCATGCTGCACCATTTCATCCACCAGGCCCGGGTAAGCGGCCTGGAGTTCATCCAGCGCGAGCTTGTGAGGGGCAAGATCGAAATAAACCTGAGCGATGTTACCGCTGCCGCACATGGTGACGTTGACATCCTTGGCGATGATCTCCGTTTCCGCCACTGGCTTCGCCGTGTCCTCGATGAAGTTTTTGGCTCCGCCAATGACTTTCTGGCCCACAGCGCCCCGTTCACCGTGTTTCTGCACATTATCCAACTCCGCCGCCACAGCAGTCAAGGACATGCTACCTTCATCTCCGCCTAACGTGGCATGCACGTTCACGTGTTTGGGCAGCAAGGACTCGATGTACTCTTGCAGGTCCATGTCGTAGCGCTGCTTGAAAGTAAAGCCGAACGATTGCCCATGGTCGGAGAGAACGACCAGGTTGTAGGGACGCGGGGCCTTGCGTTCGATTAGATCCAGCATGGAAGCGATGACTTTGTCGTAGTGGCTCAGCACGTCGAACGCGTAGGAGCTCCATGGCCCTGAATGATGCGCCACCTCGTCGTAACCGGGCCAGGTGACGTAGATGGAGGGAGCGCCGCGAATGACCTCCAGACCGGTGAGATAGCCGGAGATGTCCCGCATGAACACCGTCGTAGCCGCGCGGATGAAAGGATAGCCCCCGTGCAAGCGATTCAGCCGGGGCTGAACATCCTTGGCCACGTCCTTGCGATACTGCCAGACCTCCACCAGGGCTTCCCACAGAAAGAGGATGATGACCCGGATGAGGAAGTAGGGATTCAGCACCAACAGCGAGATGTCCCGCGCCCTTTCCGCGCGTTGCCCTTCATCCCGGGCTTTGAGGTCCGCCAGGGTGAGTAGGGAGTGCTTGGCGTCGCCATTCATCATATTGTTGATGCTAGCTCCCCCGCGCATGAGCCCCTGACCACGGGCGTAACGGGCGTTGATCTCGGAGGCGTCACTACCCGAAACATACAGTTTTTGTTTATCTTTGTCGTACCAGCGGAAGGCGGGGATGTCGTAATTATCGCCAAACATGATACCCGCCTGACAGGCCGAAGTTTGCGAGGGCAGGCCGCAATCTACATGAGAAAGGGCGTATCCCTGCGACTCCATCAAGCGCTTGAAGGTAGGGAGGAGGCCCTTCTCGATGGCGTGTTTGAGATGCCAGTAGCTGAGGCCGTCGATTTCCATCATCAACAGGCCCGGCTTGGAGAAATCCTCTTCCTCGTATTTGCTGTGCCCGGCCAGTCGTTCCACCACGCCCTGATAGAAAGAATCATCATCATCCACTGTGATGATGGTAGTGATGACCGTGTTGATGAGGCCGAGGAAGAGACCACCCAGAATGGCGGCCCAGAACCCTTCCACCGTGAAACCCTGAATCAGAGAGCCGGTGATCATCAAGGTGATGGCGTTGACGAAGAACCCCACAATGAATACGACTGCAAAACCCAGGGGGATGGCCAGCATCAGAACGATGGGTCGGATCAGCAGGTTCACGATGCCCAGCACCAGAGCTGCGGCTGAAGCCACAGCAAACATGGATGTTCCTCCCACGCTGGTGATGGTGATTCCGCCAACAATCTCCGCGGTGAGGAACAACGAGAGGGTGTCGATGAACCACACCACCAGTAGACGCAAGATAACTTTGATAAAGGATTTGAATGCGTGCATTTGCAACCTACCTTGTCATGAATGAGACGATAAGACCTGGCGATTGGAGGACGAGAGGCTCCCGCCCTCCAATCGGATTTCTTCTGTGGCTTTCAGCGCAGAGGTCATCCACAAAAATCATCGGTGCACCCTGCTGGCGCAGTCGTGTTGCGCACCAGATAGCCTAGGCTTCTTCGTCTACAACCTCTTCCACGGCGTCTGCAAGACGTCCCGTGGCCTCGGCTTCGCCGAGCTCCTCTCCGGCATTGGCCACCTCGGAGACGCCTTCCGCAACCAGATCTGCGGCCGCCTCGTGGAAGGCGTCAGCAGCCGCGGATTCGATCAGCCCTTCGGCTGTGAGTGCAGCGCCTGCGTCAGCCAGCGCTTCGCTCCGCTCCTCAATCCCCTCGGCCACTTCCATGCGTACCATGCCTTCGGCCATCTCCTCGATTCCCATCTCCTCGATCTCTTCACTCGTCTCGCCCATGATCTGGGCCAGGGCGCGAGTGGCGCTAAAGCGGACCAAGGTGTCTACAGCCAGATCCTGCAATTCATCGCTCTTCTGGTCCAAGAATTCGGCCATGGTGGGGAGATCGAGCAGGAGCGAGACATCAGCCACGGCTTCGAGCTGGCCGGCGATGGCGGCCAATTGCATGCCCAGCGACAAGTCCTCTTCGCTCATGGCTGCAACCAGCGCACTTTGCACGGCGATGTCATCGGACTGGGCCAGCAGTTCCACGCCCTGTCCGATATCGGAGACGCCTGCCACAGCGACGACTTCACCGAGGACTGCCATGCGATCCGCCACGGCCATGGCGTCGACGCCACGAGTTACATCGCTGGCGGCCTGGGCCATGGCGGCATTGCCGATGGCCTCGGCGTCTGCCGCCGCTTCCAAGGTGTCGGCCGCATCGGCCAGGTCCAGCAGACCTTGTTCGGCCTCGATATCGCTTACCAATTCCGCTACATCGGCGGCTTCCTGCAGTTCTTCTCGGGTTTCTTCGGTCATTGTCATTCTCCTTATGAATGATGGGTGGGTGAAAAAGTTTGTTGGGTATATGCGATAGAGCGGAATCAGGATGGAAACTCCGAACAGAAATACACGTCAGCGTCTCTCGATTAGCATCCTGCCCGCTTCTAATCCGTAGTTTGGAATTGCAAGGGCCCGCTTGCTGTGTTGAGCGTCATCTGGTCACCCTGCACCAAGAAAGAAGTGGCTGACTCCAGGGCGGACAGGAAGTTCAGTTCTTGATCCATAATCGGCTGGTCGCAGGCCATACGCCCGCCCTTTAGATCGCTGATTTTGATACTGGCGTCGCTGGCGGTCTGGTACTTGCCGGAGTAGTCATTGCAACCGGCCGAACCGGCGACCTTGCCGCGCACGAAGGTGGCGGTGATCTCGGCGTCAGGCAATGCGCCCAAAAGCATCCATTTTCGGCCCTCCAGCGCCTCCGATGGATCGGTGGGTTGCTCCGGCGCCTGGGTGGGAGCGACTGTAGCTGGGGGGGCTTCGGTGGCCGCGGGGGGCGGGGAAGGCGGTTCGGGCGACCCGCCAAACACAGCCGAAAACACGGCATATACGCCGACGAGGGCGGCGATGATGACGCCGACGATAAGAATTTT
>DUEF01000222.1 GCA_011176555.1 Caldilineae bacterium | reverse complement strand
GAACGTCGGCAGACTATCCGCCGTTTGAGTATTACGATGAAAATTTCGAGCTTGATGGTTTCGATATCGAGTTGATGAAGGCTATTGCCGGCAAATTGAGCGTTCAGGTCGAATTTACCGATATGGCCTTTGATGGCCTGGGTGATGCCGCCGATTTGGGTCAGATCGATGTTGCTATCGCTGCGATTGGCATAACGCCGGAGCGGGAGCAATACTACGACTTCAGCCAAATCTACTATCTCAGTGAAGATGCCTACTTGGCTGCTGATGCTTCAATCGGCCCGATTACCACAGTTGAAGATCTCGCCAGTTACCGGGTCGGCGTCCAGGCTGGCTCCATATTCCACGATCGACTCGAAGATGCTCTTGTCAGCACAGGTTTGATGCCCGAGACCAACTTGTTCGTCTACCAACTCATCGATCAATCTTTCGACGATCTCCAGGCAGGTCGACTTGATGTTGTCGTGATGGACAAGCAACCGGCCTTGAGCGCCGCTAAAAACGAGGGTTTCAAAGTTGTTGCTGAAGGTCTGAACAGAGAAAGGTACGCGATTGGCATGGCGAAAGGGCAAGACACCCTGCGCACCAGGATCAACCAAGCGCTGTTGACGTTGCAGGACGAGGGCTTCATCCTCCGCCTGGCGAAGCAGTACTTACATGTGAATAGTGTGCCTCCCTTGCCCACTCCCACCCCTCTGCCGCCGAACCCGACCGCGACGCCTGTGCCGCCCCCCACGGCCTGCACCGATGGCATGGCCTGGGTGGCGGACCTGACTTATGATGACGACAGCATGCGGAATCCTCCGGTACTGCAACCGGGTGAACCATTCCAAAAGGGCTGGCGCGTGCGCAACACCGGCACCTGCACCTGGACCAGCGCCTACATTTTGAGCTACGTGCGCGGCAACCAATCCGGCGCGCAAATGGACGGACACCCGGTCGCTGTGCAGGGTTCCGTCGCTCCGGGCGCCACCTATGATTTCTACGTGGACTTGGTCGCCCCCTTGCGTGCGGGAACCTACCAGGGTTTTTGGCAACTGAGCGACGCTCAGGGAAATCACTTTGGCCAGACTGTGTACGTCGGCATTCGCGTGCCCGCTCCGCCGGCTCCGACACCGGCTCCCACGCAAACGCCTTCGCCCGATATCAATTTCTGGGCGGATAGCACGAACCTGAATCAGGGGCAATGCACCAATCTCCATTGGGACGTTAGGAACGTCAATGAAGTCTACCTCTACCAGGATGGCGAAAACTGGCAAAATCATGGCGTAGCCGGTCAGGGAACCCGCCAGGAATGCCCGCATCGCACCACCAACTACAACCTGCGAGTGGTCAAGCGAGACAATTCAGTCGAAATCCGCAAACTCACCATTTACGTGCAGGGCGGTTCTGCCCCTGTCATCGCTCACTTCACAGTCGATCCACCTTCTCTCCAACTCGGCCAAGCGGTGACGATTCGATGGGACATCCAGGGCAACGTAACCAACGTGAAAATCACACGCGACGGCGCCACGCTCTGGGATGGGGCTCCCGTCCGCGGCAGCTACCAGGATACGCCGCCGCAAAGTGGCAGTATTGGATACGGTATCGAGGCCGTCGGTCCTGGCGGAACCAACCGCACCACTAAGTACATTACGGTCACCGATACGCCCCCGACCGTCACGCCTTCTCCCGGCCCGATTATTTATGATTTCACCGTCAACCCGACCGAGATCCAGGTGAATGACTGCGTTTCTATCGCCTGGAGCACCGGTGGCGGCACATCCCGGGTGACGCTCAAACGCAACGGCCAGATCGTCCAGGACAATGCCGGCCTGAGCGGACAGGAGCAGGATTGTCTGAGCGCGGCCGGGACGTACAACTACCAACTGGTGGCAGCGGATCCATCTGGGCAGACTGCGACGCAAGAGGTCAATGTCCAGGTTATGGAACCGCAGCAACCAACTGCCACACCTGAAGCGCCTCCCGTCATCACATTCTTCGCCGTCACTTCAGATGGTACGAACGTTGTCACCCAAGTCAACCTGGGTGAGTGTGTGTTCCTCACTTGGGGCTTCCAGGGGACAAGCCTGGCCGCGACATCGCTGACCCGCAATGGGACGGTCATTGCCAGCGATTTCGGCTCGCACGAAAGTTACAAGGATTGTCTCACTGATCCCGCGCTTGTGGGAACCGTGCAGTATCAACTGAAAGTGGACTCTGAATTCTCTGGGTCAGCAACGAGAGACGCACAAGTCGATGTCATCGGCCCCTCGCCCAGGTGATCAATCACACCCCACCAACAATTGCTGAGTTGTTCACGTCTGTTTCGAGTGGACGACTCGGCACGTTCATTTTGAAAAGGAGCACCTACCATGAAAAACCTATTCACCTTACTCGTCGGCATGCTCATCGGCGTTATTGTCGCCCTTCTTTTCGCTCCGGAACGGGGCGAAGATCTGCGAATGCAGTTACATGAACGCGCTGGCGTCGACATGCAGCGCCTGCAAAGAACCTGGCAGCAGGAAATGGAACAAATGAGCACACAGGTTGCGAAGATGCAAGGCCAGGTCCAGGATATGCAAAAACAAGTCGCTGATCGCATGGGCAAAAGCCCGGAAGTGGAGCAGAGCTAGCGCGGCTTGTCCTTAGCGTCATTCCGCCGACAGGAAAACGCCGGTCGGGAATCCATCCCAACCGGCGTTTTGTTGGTGTTCGAGATCGAGCAAGCGTTCGTTTAGAAGAACGTCATCAACCTGCTGGCCAGCATAATGTCTCCAGTGACCTTGATTTTACCGGTCATGAAAGCTTGCATGCCGTCCAGGCGGCCCGCCATCATTTCCACGTAATCGTTGGCATCCATGGTGATGGTCATGGTGGGATTTTCGGCCTCGCCTTCCTCGACGGTGCAAACGCCGTCAGCGATCTTTGAGGTCCAGGTGCTGCCGCCTTCGCCAGTGAGGTTGTATTGAATTACGGCATCGACGCCAACTGCTTTCTCGGGTTTGAAGGCGGTTGGCATGTTGGCCATCATCTTGCGGATCTTGGCATCGGTGTCGGACATGGTATCTCCTTGGATATTGGGTATTGGTTATTGGATAGTTGGGGAAGCTGGAAATTTGACGTGGTGCGTGGTGCGTATTGCGTGGTGGTTGGTTCCAAACAAACGGAACACGGAACACGCAACACGCAACACGTTTTTCTTCATATTTTACTTGAGTTCCCTCCGACTGTAGCCCAAAATTCGTCGGGCGACAATCAGGGTGTTGATCTGGCCGGTGCCTTCGAAAATGTCGTTGATCTTGGCATCGCGCATCCATTTTTCGACCAGAAACTCGCGGCTGTAGCCCAGGGGGCCGAGCAATTCCACGCATTTCTGGGTGATGGCTGTGACCGCCTTACCCGCCTTCACTTTACACATCGACGCTTCGATGCTGTTGGGTTGTTTTGCGTCCATCAGTGCGGCCGAGCGGATGGTGAGCAGCCAGGCGGCCTTCAGTTCCATCTCCATCTGGATGAGATCGCATTGGATGGCGGAAAGTTGGTGATGGGGTGCGTATTCCGGTATGGTGATGCCTTGTTCCGCCAATTTGTCACGGGTGAACTCGAAGGCGGCTCGGGCGATGCCCACCGCGCTGGCCGCAACCATGGGGCGGCTGGCGTCGAAGGTCTTCATCGCTCCCTTGAAGCCTTTGGTCTTCTTTTCGTCCGGCTTGACCAACTCGGCGCTGCCCAAAATGTTATCGTAAGGGATGCGGCAATCCTCAAAGACGATGGAGACGGTGTCGCTGGCGCGAATGCCAAGCTTTTCCTCCTGCTTGGTGATCGTCATGCCCGGCGTACCTGCTTCGACCACAAAGGAACGCATGCCAGCGCGACCAAGGCTACGATCCAGCGTCGCCCACACCACGATGATACCCGGACTTTCTTTCCCGGCCAGACTGCCGCTAGTGACGAAGATCTTCTCGCCGTTGAGCACCCATTCATTGGTTTCGGGGTCGAGTGTGGCGGTGGCCTGGATGGCGCTGGTGTCGGAGCCGGCCTGGGGTTCGGTTATGGCCATGGCTCCCCACTTGGGTTCGCCCTCGGTGAAGCGCTTGAGGAATCGCTCCTTCTGCTCGGGCGTGCCCACGGCGTTGATGGCTGCACCGGCCAGGGCGCTGGAAGGCGTGTCCAGATAGATGCCGGCATCCCCCCATGACAGCGCTTCGATCATGTGCAGCAGGCGCACGTTGGCTGTAGACGGACGCTTCTTTCCCTCTTTGGGTTTAGAGCCGTTGCCACCATTTCGCCTCATCGAGCGCTTGAGATCAGCGGCTTCGATTTGCTGCATAAAAGGCCAGATGACGTTGATGTACTCCCACGGGCGCTCATGCTCGTGCTCATCGTAGTGGCGTGAGATTTTACGCATGACCTGGACGGCCAGCATTTTTGACAGGTTGGTTTGATTCTCAACGTGTTCGGGGAGCTTGAATTCGATTGGCATGATTGATTCTCCTTTATACCAGAGCTGCTCCGAGCAGAACAGCGATGCCGCGGCCATTGCGGAGCCATAGTTCGACAGGGTGCTCGCGGACGTAACCATGTCCGCCCAAGATTTGCACGGCGCTATCGGTTACCGCGAGCGCCATATCGGCGGCGTAGCGATGGGCGAGGAAGGCGTCGTGGGCTCCTGCGCCCGTCTCATCGATCTTCCAGGCCGCTTCCCAAGTCATCAATCGGGCGGCATCCACCTCGATCGCCATATCAGCAAGCATGAAGGCGATGGATTGACGATGGGCGATGGGCTCACCGAACGCTTCGCGTTCTTTGGCGTAGTCCAGAGCGTATTCGTAAGCGCCGCGGGCCACGCCCACAGCCAACGAGGCCAGGGCGATGCGGCTGCTGTTCAGGATCTTATGCAGATCGATGCCTTGCTCTCCACCCAGCTTGTTGTGCTTGGGTACGGCGACGTTTTCGAACTCAACCGTGTAGGTTTTCAGGGCGTGGAACCCCATCCACTTGTCCCGCTCGCCGATGATGACGCCCGGTGCGTCTGTGGGGACAAGATAAGCCTGTGTTTGACCACTGCTCTCTTCGCGGGCATAAACCAAGAGGAGTTCTGCTTCGTCGCCGTCAATGACCATCACCTTTTTGCCATTGAGCAGGTAATTGTCGCCTTCTTCGGCGGCTGTGGTGGCGAGATCGGCGGGATCGAAGAGGATTGTGGGTTCAAGGAACGCGGCCGAGACTTTGGGCATTTCCTCATCGCAGAAAAGAGGCAAGTATTGCTCCTTCTGCTGCTCGGTTCCACAAAGCAGGATGGGGATAGCGACCTGGTTGGGGCGGAGCATTTCCAGGGCGATGGCGAAGTCGCCGTAGCCCAGTTCTTCGGCGTACAGCGCCCCGTTCAGCACGGAGTATTCGCCAAAGCCGCCATAGTCTTCGGGCAGCGACGCGGGCAGCAGACCCAGTTCCCAACCGGTGTCGATGATCTCGGCCGGGATTGCTCCTCCTTCCTCTGCTTCTCGATACACTTTGCGCATGGTGCGAGTGGCGAAACGGTTGACCGTGTCTGTCAGCATGCGTTGTTCGTCGGTTTTGTTGAAAGAGTACATGGTTTACCTCTTTAATGGTCAATAGGCAACGATCAATTGCCAATGGTCAATGAGGGGGATCGCTCAATTGACCGTTGAGTTATTGCCAATTGACCATCGATCATTCTTCTATGTTAGCGATTGCGTTTTGCGGTCTGGATGCTTGAGTTGATGATACGACTTAGTTCGCTGTTTTCCGTCATGATCGCCGTGAGATCAGTATCGGGCAGCATGTTGCTGGCATCGATGATCTTGAGCCAGACCAGTGATTCGTTGAGTTCTTTGAGACAGATTCCGAGCTTATGGATGAAATCCCGGCGGCTTTCTGCTCCTCTTGCTTCGGAGTAATGAGGCGCAGGGGCGGTGCCGCTCCGGAGCAATTGTCCGGCAATGTGTCGGCCAGCCACCGAATTGGGCAATTGATCGCACAACTCGATAATCGCCACAGCGAAATTGATCAATCGTTGTTCGAGATCATCACCTTTCGCCATCATTCCTGGCTCCTTAATGGTCAGTGGTCAACGATCAATTGCTAATTGTCAATGGGGGGATTCGCCCCAATTGACCATTGATCGTTGCCAATTGACCATTGATCATTGAAGGTTCTCAAATATCCCTGCCGCGCCCATGCCGCCGCCGATGCACATGGTGACCATGCCGTAGCGGCTGTGGCGACGCTTCATCTCGTTGAGCAGTTGCACGGTGAGCTTTGCTCCGGTCGCGCCCAGGGGGTGTCCGAGGGCGACAGCGCCGCCGTTGACGTTGGTGATGGCCGGGTCCAGACCCAGGGTGCGGATGACAGCAAGGCTTTGGGCGGCGAAGGCTTCGTTCAACTCGATCAGATCGATGTCCTTCAAGTCCATGCCCGCCAGCTTCAGGGCTTTGGGCACGGCGGCGATGGGGCCGATGCCCATCACCTCGGGCGGGACGCCGCCGACCGCGAAGGAAACGAAGCGGGCCAGCGGTTTCAGGCCCATTTCGTCCGCGCGTTTGCGAGACATGACCATCAGGGCCGCGGCGCCGTCGCTGGTCTGGCTGCTGTTCCCGGCCGTGACCGTGCCTCCGGCCTTGAAAACCGGTCTCAGGCGGGCCAGGGCCGGCAGGGTGGTGTCGTAGCGCACGCCTTCGTCCACCTCGAACAGAAATTCCTTGGTGCGGGTCTCGCCGTTTTCCACCCAGGTCTCTTTCACCGGCACCGATACGGTTTCCTCAGCGAAACGGCCTTCCTTGATGGCGGCGGCCGCGCGCTGGTGCGATTGCAGGGCGAATGCGTCCTGGTCTTCACGGCTTACGTTGTACTGCTCGGCCACGTTTTCCGCGGTCAGGCCCATACCGATGTAGACGCCCGGATGCTCGACCGCCAGGGTGGGATCGGCGGCGAACACCAGGCCGCCCATGGGCACGGAACTCATACTTTCCACGCCGCCCGCCAGGATGATGTGGCCGAAACCGGCCATGATGCGCTCCGCGGCCAGGGCGACAGTTTGCAGGCCGGAGGAGCAAAAACGATTGACAGTCATGCCGGGCACAGAATCGGGCAGGCCCGCGGCTTGAGCGGCGATGCGGCCGATCTGCATCCCCTGCTTGCCTTCGGGGAAAGCGCAACCCAGGATCACATCTTCGATTTCAGCGGGCTCCAGGCCCGGCGTGCGCTTGATGACCTCGCGGATGACGAGCGCGCCGAGCTGTTCGGGGCGCTGATTGCGCAGTGTGCCGCGCGGGGCTTTGCCGACAGGTGTGCGGACGGCGGATACGATTACGGCTTCGTGGGGCATAAGGATACTCCTGTATTTCGGATTTCGGATTGCGGATTGCGAAACTCGGATTGCGAAACTCGGATTGCGAAACTCGAATTGCGAAACTCGGATTGGGCGATCCCCAAATCCACAATTCGCAATCCGAAATTGACTAATTTCTCAATGGCTTTCCCGTCTGCAACATGTGCCAGAGACGGGCTTGGGTCAGGGGTTCGCCGGCCAGGGACAGGAAGGCCTCTCGCTCCAGGTCGAGGAAATACTGCTCATCCACCCACTGGGGCGCTGTCAATTCGCCGCCGCACATCACATAAGCCACCTTGTGGGCGACTTTGGCGTCGTGCTCGGAGATGTACCGGGCCTCCTTCTGCATTTCGATGAAGACCTGCAAGCTGGCCAGCGCGTCTCGTCCGGCCGCGTAACAGTTCTTGGCCGTGAACGTGGGCCGGTAGCCGGTGGAAACCATCGCCAGCACCTCGGCCTTGGCCTCGGCGATGAGATGATCTTTGTTCATGACGATACGGTCGCAGGGGGCCAGGAAGCCCAGGTCTCGGGCCTCGGCTGCGCTCGTGCTGACTTTGGCCATAGCGATGGTAAGCGCAGCTTCCTGGACGTACTTGTCGATGCCGACGTGCTCCAGTTTGGCGGCCGGAGAAATCACCCGGCGCACCATCTCTTTGGTGCCGCCGCCGGCCGGAAGGATGCCCACGCCCACTTCGGGCAGGCCCATGTACGTTTCCGATGCGGCCACGATGCGGTCGGCGGCCAGAGCAACTTCGGTGCCGCCGCCCAGCGTCACGCTAAACGGCGCGGCCACCACCGGCTTGCTGCACCCGGTGAACACGGCTCGCATGTTTTGCAACTTCTGGCTCAGTTCATCCAGCTTGTCCCAGTTGCCTTGCTGGGCGTTGACGGCGATGAGGAAAATGTTGGCCCCGGCCGAGAAATACTCGCCTTG
>DUEF01000221.1 GCA_011176555.1 Caldilineae bacterium | reverse complement strand
GCGCCGCGCCCTGAAAGCCGGTTTCGATGTGATCGAGATCCACAGCGCCCACGGCTATCTGCTGCACAGCTTCGTCTCGCCGCTGAGCAACCGCCGGGAGGACGAATATGGCGGAAGCGCCGAAAACCGGGCGAGATTGCTCTGGCAGGCGGCCGAAGCTATACGCGAGCAATGGCCCGCCGACAAGCCCCTTTTCACCCGCATCTCCTCCTCTGACTGGCATCCTGATGGCCTCACCGTCGAGGATTGGGAGCCTGTGGTGGCTGGATTGCAGGAACGAGGCGTGGATTTGCTCGATTGCTCCTCCGGCGGCATCACTGACCAGAAGATCGATATGGCGCCAGGCTTCCAGGTTCCCTTCGCCGCCCTCATTCGCCGAACGTGTGGCATCCCCACCTGCGCCGTGGGCCTGATCACCACGCCCGAATACGCGGACGCCATCATCCACAATGGCGATGCCGATTTGGTGGCGCTGGGCCGGGAATTCCTGCGCCATCCGCAGTGGCCGCTGGATGCGGCGCGTGTGCTGGGGCAGGATGTCGATTGGCCGCGGCAGTATGTGGAGGGAAAGTGACCTGGCAGATCGATGTTGCGCCCATCAATTCCGGAACCCTCAATTCGCAGTCTTCATTACTAAACTTTTAGGCATGCCTCCGACCACCTTACCCAAACTCCGCCCCCTCGACATCCAACAGATCATGCACGAGGGGCGGCCCTCCCTGCTGGTGCAGGACCCGCTCAATCTCTCCGAGCGGTATCTCGTCCTGCCGCAAGCGCTGGGCCCCGCCCTCATGCTCTGCGATGGCCAACACGATACGCAAGCCATCGCCGCCGCCCTTGTCGGCAATTTCGGCATCCGCATCGAATTGGATGTGGTGGAGGCGCTGGTCGAGGCCCTGGATCAGGCGCTGTTTCTGGAGAACGAACGCTCGGCGACGGGCATGGCCGCGGCCCTGCAGGCCTATCGGGACGCGCCCTTCCGCGCGCCGCGCATCGCGGGCGACGGTTACCCGGCCGATCCCGGTGAATTGCGACTATTTTTCGACAAGTATCTACACGAGGCGGGGCCTTTGCCACCGATGCCGGCCAGCGGCAAAGTGATTTTCAGCCCGCACATCGACTACCAGCGCGGAGGCCACGTCTATGCTCGGGTATGGAAACGGGCGGTCGAGATGGCCAAAGCGGCGGATCTGGTGGTGGTGTTGGCCACCGACCATTTTTCAGGCGACAACCAGATCACCCTCACCCGCCAGAACTACGCCACACCCTATGGCGTGCTCCCCACCAACGCCGCTATCGTCGACCAACTGGCTGAGGCTATCGGCGAGGACAAGGCCTTTGCCGGCGAACTGTACCACACCCGCGAACACTCCATCGAACTGGTCGTCACCTGGCTCCACCACATGCGTGAAGGCAGGCCAGTGGAACTTGTCCCCATCCTCACCGGATCATTCCACCATTTGTTGGGCAATAGCAACCAACCCGAAGATGAACCGGCCTTACGGGCGTTGCTCGATATCCTGGCAGAGACGTCAACTGAACGCCATGTACTGGTGGTGGCCTCCGGCGACCTGGCGCACATTGGCCCGGCCTTCGGCGCCGAACCGGTGGGCATCATCGAGCGCGCGGATTTGCGTGTCCACGACGATGCTCTGATCGAGCGGCTGGCTGCGGGCGACGCCAATGGTTTCTGGGACGTAATCAAACGTTATGAAGACTCAAAAAACGTCTGCGGCGTCGCCCCATTCTACCTGTCCCTGAAACTGGCGGGGCCTGTGGAGGGCGAGCAGGCCGGTTACGCCGTCTGTCCGGCTGACCAGAACAACACCTCGGTGGTGTCGGTGTGCGGGATGGTGTTTGGTTGACAGCGACCGTTCCCGGAAAAGAAACGCAGATTGTGACTATTCGGGTGTCTAAAGTTAGCATCCTGAGTAGACATTCATGCTGGTGATCCAGCACCACGGAGGATGAAAAACGTCATGTCGAAGCGAAGCGAGACATCTCCTGGCGAACAGCCACCCGGTTCATCGAGGGGATTTCTCCTCCCGCTGGTTGACAAACGAAGTTTGCCGAAATTGACGTGCTTTTTCAGGGTAGCAATGTTGGGGATGTCTCGCTTTGCTCGACATGACAATTTCATGCGTTTAGGTCCCTACGAGCGGCGGCAGTTCTGTCAGCCGCCGGATCTCGTGTGTGATCCCCACCTGCCCGTCCCGCGCCCGACCGTCTGGATTGAACCAGCAAGTGTCGATGCCGTAGTTGGCGCCGCCCGCCATGTCCGAACTCAGGCTGTCGCCGATGATCAGCACCCGGTCTTTGGCCGGATTCCCCATCTTCTCGAAGGCGATATCGAAGATGCGGGGGTCAGGTTTGGCTACGCCAACTTCCTCGGAAATGATGATGTCGGCGAAGTACGCGGGCAGGGGCGAAAGGGCAAAACGCGAGCGCTGCACCGCGTGCAGGCCATTGGTGATCAACATCATGTTCACCTGGCCACTCAAAGTCTGTAGCATCGCTTCCGCGCCCTCGATCAGTTGGGCGTTTTGTCCCAATTGCGTCAGGTAAACCGCGCTGAATTGGGCGGCGTCCAGCGGCAGGCCAATCGCCTCGGCCAACAACTCGAAGCGCCGCAGCTTGAGTTGGCTCTGGGCGATCTCGCCGCGCTCGAAGGCCCGCCACAGCTCGGCGTTGACGCGTCGGTAGGTTTCGAGGTGGTGGGGCTGGAAGGGAACGTCGAAATGTTGAAAGGCTTGTTGCAAAGCTGCGGCTTCCGCTTTGTCGTAGTCGAGCAGCGTGCCGTCCGCATCGAAAAGGAGCCAGTCGTATCGCATCGCGTTTATTCCGCCAGGATCGCTTCAATCGTCGCCAATTCTTCGTCGCTGAAGGCCAGGTTGTCCAGGGCCGCCACCGCTTCTTCGACCTGGCTCACCTTGCTGGCGCCGATCAGGGCGGAAGTCATGGTGTCGTGGCGCAGCACCCAGGCGATGGCCATCTGCGCCATGGTCTGGCCGCGGGCCTGGGCCAGTTGGTTCAGTTGCCGCACCTTGGCGATGCGGTCGGCGCTGACGCTGTCACCCCAGTGAAATGCGCCATCGATTTTGGCGGCGCGGGAATCTTCGGGGACGGCGTTCAGGTACTTGTCGGTGAGAATGCCCTGGCACAGCGGCGAGAAGCCGATGCAGCCGATGCCCTCTTCGTCCAGCACATCCAACAGGCCATCCTCGATCCAGCGGTCGAACATGTTGTAGCGGGGCTGGTGGATGAGGCAGGGCGTGCCCAGGTCGCGCAGGATGGCCGCGGCCTGGCGGGTTTGCTCCGGGCTGTAGGTGGAGATGCCGGCGTACAGGGCGCGGCCGCTGCGCACGATGAAATCGAGCGCGCCCAGCGTTTCCTCCAGCGGGGTGTTCGGATCCGGGCGGTGGCTGTAAAAAATGTCCACATACTCCAGGCCCATGCGTTTCAGGCTCTGGTCGAGGCTGGCGACCAGGTATTTGCGTGAGCCCCACTCGCCGTATGGGCCCGGCCACATGCGGTAGCCCGCCTTGGAGGAGATGATCAGTTCGTCGCGGTAACGTTTCAGGTCTTTGGCCAGGATGCGTCCGAAGTTTTCTTCGGCGGAGCCGGGCGGCGGGCCGTAATTGTTGGCGAGATCGAAGTGGGTGATGCCCAGATCGAAGGCGCGGTGGATCATGGAGCGGCCATTTTCCAGCGAATCGACGCCGCCGAAGTTGTACCACAGGCCCAGGGTGACGGCGGGCAGTTGCAGGCCGCTGCGTCCACAACGGCGGTAGGTCATGTTGTCGTAGCGGGTGTTGGCGGGGAGATAGTGCATATCGACGCTCCATTTTGAGTCTGGCTGTGCCAGGCGAAGGGTGTCTGAGTGATTGCCGGAAGTATAGCCGAACTGAATGCCGGCGCAAAAGCTGTGCAGGTTTACGGATAGCGCAGCACGCTGTACAAGCTCAAATCCCCTTCCCGGCCATCCGCGTGAAACTGCTCGCTGATCGTGAGTCCGGCCTCTTGCGCCAGCTCGATCACCTCCACCTCGTCCAACTGGTGGGCGTAGCGATAACCGACGCTGCCGTCTTTTTTCCAGTCCAGCAGATAATCGCCCGGCTCCACATCGTCGTCGGTCAGGCCCACCGCCTCCCACGGCGCGATTTTGCGGCGCATGCGTCTGTTCTGGGCGAAACGCCAGTTGGAGAGGATGAGGACGCCGGTCGGGGCCAGGCACCTGGCCGCCGCGCACACAAAGGTCGAGCGAGCAGCGAAGCCGGGGATGTGGTGCAGCACGGCCAGGGCCACGACCACATCGCAGTCGTTGTACGCACCATGCCAGGCGCTGCCGTTCAGATCGACCACGCGGAACGCCGCCCTCGTCCGGGCGAGTTCCCCCGACCGTTTTCTGGCTATCTCGACCAGCTTCTCGCTCCCGTCCAGCCCCACGTAATCCACCTGCTGCAGGCGCTCATCCAGGAAATGGGCGAACCTGCCATTGCCGCAGCCCAAATCCAGCACCTGACAGCGATCCGGGAAATGGGGTATAATGCGATCCCAGCCCGGTTGCGCGCCGTAGCGCGTGGCCGCAAAGGCCCCGGCAAAGTCGTTGTAGAAATCGTGATTGATTTCTAGCAATTGTTGACGTACAATTTCATTCATGCCGACATTCTACCACGTTGACTCAAGCACAAGGTAACACTATGCTCCGAACAATCGAGGCGACTATCGACAAGGAAGGCACTGTCGATTTGCTCGAAACCGTCAAACTTGAAACTTCGCACAGGGCAATCGTAACCATTTTGGACGAGAGGGTCGCCCTGAACTCGTCGCGTCCATTTGGTTTGTGCGCAGGTGAATTCGCCGTTCCGGATGATTTTGACGAACCTTTGCCGGAAGATATCCTTTCATCGTTTGAGGGATCATGAGGCTCCTTCTCGACACACACATTTTCTTGTGGTACATCAGCGGGGATTCTCGACTAAACATTGGCATAAAGCAAGCAATTCAAGATACTGGTAATGAAGTATATTTGAGTGTTGTGTCTTTGTGGGAAGCTACTATCAAGTATCAGTTAGGGAAACTACCACTTCCGCAATCGCCATCCTGGTATCTCCCTACCCAGCGAAAGCGACATCTGATAACGAGTTTACCACTTGATGAGGCAAGTATTCGACACCTTGAAACGTTACCGCCACTGCATCGAGATCCATTTGACAGGGTGTTGATCTGTCAGGCGATTGAACATGGACTATCTTTGGTGACTGTTGACAAGATTATCAATGATTATCCGGTAAGCGTATTCAGTGGATCGTGACGCCAACGTAATGCCCACCATCACCCTCTCCAAATGGTCGAACGCCGAAGGCCGCACGTTCGAGATCGACACCGACGAACAGGTGCTGGTCGATGTGCTGGAGCAACTGCGCGGCCAGCCCGAGCTGACGAACGAAGCCTATTTGCGCATCGTCAACGCCCACGCCCGCCAGACCGGCCGCCATTTCTCCAAAAGTGAGTTGGTGCAGGGCTACCGCCAGTTGGTGGCCGCGGGGAAGATGGCGCAGGATCGGGAACTATTGCGACGCCTGACCCGCAAGCCGGTGCGCACCCACTCCGGCGTCGCCCCGGTGACGGTGCTGACCAAGCCCTTTCCCTGTCCCGGCCAGTGTATCTTTTGCCCGACCTTCGAGCGTATGCCCAAGAGCTACGTGCCCGATGAACCGGGCGCGCAGCGGGCCACGCAGAACGAATTCGACCCTTACCGGCAGGTCGAGAGCCGTTTGCGCAGTTTCCAGGCCATCGGCCACAGCGCCAACAAGGTGGAATTGCTGATCCTGGGCGGCACGTGGTCGGCCTACCCGCGCGATTATCAGGAATGGTTCGTGCAACGCTGCCTGGATGCCATGAACGGCGTGGATTCAGCTTCGCTGAACGAGGCGCAGCGCCTGAACGAAACCGCAGCCTATCGCAACGTGGGCATGGTGATCGAAACCCGGCCAGACGCCATCAGCCCGCGCGAGGTGGCCCATCTCCGCCGCCTGGGCGTGACCAAAGTGCAACTGGGCCTGCAAAGCCTGGACGACCACATCCTCGAAATCAACAAACGCGGACACACTGTGGCCGAGATGCGGCAGGCCGTGCGAACCTTGCGCGGGGCCGGTTTCAAGATCGTGGTGCACTGGATGGCCAACCTCTACGGCGACACCCTGGAAAGCGATTACGAAGATTTCCAGCGCCTGTGGTCCGACCCCGCCATCCGCCCCGACGAGCTGAAGATCTACCCCACCTCCCTGCTGGAAGAGACCGAGCTTTACCGCGACTACTACCTGAAGGGCCTGTACACGCCCTACACCGAAGAAGAACTGGTGGCGCTGATTGCCCGCTGCAAGCCGCACACGCCCCGCTACTGCCGCATCAACCGCATCTTCCGCGACATCCCCAGCCCCAACATCGTCGAGGGCAACAAGAAGACCAACCTGCGCCAACTCGTGCACAACCACATGGCCGAGCATGACCAGACCTGCCAGTGCCTGCGCTGCCGGGAGGTGCGCCGCCGGGAGGTGAATGTCGCCGACCTGCGACTCGACATCCTGCCCTACGAAACCGACATCAACCGCGAGTTCTTCATCAGCTACGTGACGCCGGACGACAAAGTAGCCGGGTTTCTGCGCCTGTCGTTGCCCGACTCACCCGCGGTCGTGCCCATCGCCGAGATCAAGGGCGCGGCGATGATCCGAGAAGTGCATGTGTACGGCACG
>DUEF01000220.1 GCA_011176555.1 Caldilineae bacterium | reverse complement strand
ATCAAGCCCTCCGGGGCACTGAAACTCAAGGGTGGCGTAAACGTCAGCTGCGATGGCGTCGTTGTCGTAGAAATCCCGATCAAGCCCTCCGGGGCACTGAAACTAGGGGCAGGCTCGGAAGGCATCGCCGCATATTGGGGTAGAAATCCCGATCAAGCCCTCCGGGGCACGTCGTTCGGTTGCGCCTCACTTGGGGAGGGGCGCCGAGCGAAACTCCCAATGGTCGAAATTGGCGTCATACAAAAAACACCCTGCCGGTCAAATGGCAGGGTGTTTTTTCAGTTGATTGAGGTAGTCGGGGACAACGCCATCATCCTTTCTACGAACCCCGTTTTCGGTTCCACGGTTTTCCATTCAGCGCCAATATCTCCACAAGCGCCATTTCTGAGGGAATGCGTGCCTCTCATCCCCGTTCGGCGATATCCATTTCCAGGCGATCTAAGGGTTGTCTGTCACTACTGTCGCCGATTCTTCCCCAAACGCCGTCTCGATGGCCTTGCGGCTGATGGCTTCGTAAGCAAGACCCAACTGATTCTGCAACGGCGCACCGTTCACAAACTGCGCTTCGTCCAATCGTTTCAGCAAAGGCATGGTGATGGCCAGTCGTTTGATGGTGACAGGGAAGCCCGCCAGCGACTCGTCCAAATCCCAGAAATGATCCGGGGCCTCCTCCAGGTGCAATGCCGCCAACAGGCTTTGGTCGGGCTCATGATTGGCGGTCGGATAGGCGCAGGGTGATCTGGCGTTCGACTCCATGCAGCAGCAATGGCTCTTGCAGGAAGTCGATTTCGTACAGCCCCTCAAGCTCCAAACAGAAGGGATGCGCTTTGGCTCCGGGCTTGTTGGCCAGGCGTCCCCGTTGCCTGGGCGGCTGCGGCGCATCCGAGGTTTCCGTCCAAACGCACAGGCCCCGCGCTCGGCGGAGGTGCGGCGGTTGCCAGTGGGTGTGGAGGAGTAGTGTAAAATCCTTTCTGTAAAATTGGCTTGAAGGTAGGCCATTGAGTATCCTGAAGAATCTCAACACTCATCAGGAGAAAACCCAATGGCCTGCGGATAAATCTTACACTGAGAGGTTGGATTCAGGTAGCACCTTAGTAGTTACCTCCCAATCGATTAAAGCGCTTCAATAACATAGTCGTAAATACGTCGTTTTATGCGCAACTCGTTGAGCTCCATGCCAACTTCAGCGATTTCGGGATCAGCTTGGTAGAGATAATCATACGCCAATTGTCCCTGCCTTGTCAGTTTATGGCGATTGAGCAATTCGGAGAGCTTTAGTTCATATAATTCACGCTTGAGGACATAATACTGGTGCTGAAGATGATGCCGATCATTTCCGTCAGCCTCTTCTAGTTGCATTTCCATCTTTACAAGGCGTTTTGCGAGTTGTGCGCCTTTCTTTTCCAGTTGCTTGATGATGGACACTGCAGGGAGGCCCTGATTTTCACCGACACGCCAAGTTGGCGGGTTCGGGAGAACGATATTCTCTCTGGATGATGACGGGTTGAGTTTGGGCAGAGGAGGATCATCGATTGTCACGATGAGGATGCGTTTGGCGGGAATCGACGCGGTTGTCGTTTGGTATACTCCCATGATATCAGCGGTGGAATAAGTGTCTGATAATGGCAGAACGCGGTTTGTAGGATTGTAGAAACGCGCGAGTATCCTATCTCGATGGATGTATAGACTGCTCAAGGGGAAGTTTTCTTGTAACACAGACCATTTCTCTTGCGCCCCATCACCATCTCTGATTACAACCAGGGGGGGATTCTGGAATCCAGCGTTAATGCGATGGAATGTTGAATCATCTAGGCTGGCTGATCCCATATACACCGCTAGTTCGTGATGTACGCGCCGCTCGCAACGGGCATCGGGCACATACATGAAGGGACCTGCATCCCCAGAGCGATGTTCCAATCCCGGTGCTGTGATCCATTCTATTGCCCGGCGCAAGATGATGGCGATACGTCCAGCATCATCCGCCTGGTAAGCATGGACGCCTTTGGCCATCACTGCAATGAGTGCGTCCGTTTCGGTAATAGCCACGAAGTCGTGGAAGGGAAAGGTGCGGACTTCCCCCAACTCCCGTTGTCCCATCAACACCTTGGACAAATGTTCATTCGTTCGGCGAGATAGCAAGTCCCGATCAACAGGTTCTCGCTTGACCACATCAAAGGGCATTCCGGCATGGATATCCCCTCTCAATCCGGTCTCGAAGACCAGTGTGACTTTGAAATCGGTTCCCCGTGAATCCAAGTCTACCTGCCAGCGGATTAGAGGCGATAGATCAAATGTGATGTGGACGTGCGCTGTGATGCTCGCATCGCCCAATCGACCGGCGCACTCGTATCCCACGATGCAGTGGCGTTCGCTTTGTTCTTCAATGATAAGATGGCCTACACGGCTACATCTGCTGGTTTTTTCACCTGATTCTTCAGAATATGTATCCCCGTTTTCTTCGGATAACACCAGATAGCCCAATTGGGCTTCATTTAGATGCACTACCCCCGCGTCATCGATGGCTGCGACATAATGCTCGTTTTGCCATCGGAACTTGACAACTGGTTCATGTGGACGGGAAACGGGGATTTGCTGTTCGAGCGGCCACACGCCTATGCCATCGGTAGTCATTGGGTAGAGGGTATCATCCACGATCCGCCAGCCTTCATAAGCAAAGGCTTCTGTGCTGACAGCATACACGCCCGGCTTGAAATCCCGTAGCACATACATAAGAGACGCCTCGACATCCTGGCTCAGGGCCCGGTGCATTTCGCGATAACTATATTCCATTTTTTCATGCACCTGATCGACGCTGACGCCACAAATACAATCATGCACCGCATTTTGCAAGAGGATACGCCCCCAGTGCTCGTAAAAGTCGTTCCGATATGGGCGTCCCTTCAATCGGGCCAGCACTGCTAATGGCTCTGCAATTTTGAATAGCAAGCGCTCGCTGTCACTATGCATCACCTTAAGATATGTACGAGTGGAAAGTGTTCCGGGAAAAGTGGCTCCATATTTTCCGGAATTGAGTTCCCCATTGATAATGGGTAAATTGGTAAGTTGCGGGCTCACGGTCTGTACAAAACCATGGGGAGTAGTTTCCTCGAGCTGAAGATCGTCAGGCAGCTCCGAAGCGTGTTGCTGATAAAAGCGCATGGGGTCTTCGGGGTTTTGTTCCAGATCGTAGCCATCGAATAGGGGGATGTCGGGGGTGGGATAGTAGGGCTGAAGTTTGCTGATCTCGGTTTGTAGGCGTTTGATGGCGACTTCCGGAGCATGGGTGACGCCGTAGAGATTACGGTAACCTCCAAATAAGTTGATGGCCAGCACGCGTGAGCTATCAGCCCCTTGCCAATGGAAATAAGGCGTGAGTTGCGGGACGCCTCGCCAGACAAACACCGCCTCCAACCCAAACATGTCGTGCAGCTGCGGCGATTGCGAGATATGACCAAAAGTGTCTGTCAGCCAACCGACCTGGTTTCTTCCGCCAAATTGTTGCATATCCTGTCGACCGTAAAGCAGATTTCGCACCAGGGCTTCTTCGCCAGTAAGTTTCCAGTCGGGTTGGCAATAGTAGGGGCCAATGATGAGATGTCCATCCTTGACCAACTTCTTCACCCGTTCCTGGTAGTCGGGATCATGTTGGAGCAGATCTTCGATAACCAGAGTCTGACCATCCAGTAGAAATCGGAAATTTGGATTTTCGGCAACACGATGCTCAATGGTATCGATGAGCCTTGGAATCCAATTCGTTGTGTAGATCGAGGTCAGAAACCATTCTCGATCCCAGTGGGTATGATTGATGATATGGACGGTGGTTTTCATAGCGGATCAATGAGCGTGAAGAGCGAAATCTAACAAATTGTCTAGGGAGCAGGTGGCCAGCCCGATGACATGGTCGCCGCCGCCGTAATAGACGTAGATTGTGCCTTCCACCACAGGATTGGCGCAGGAAAAGACCACGTTGGGCACGTCGCCACGCAATTCCCACAATTCTTCCGGCCAGAAAATGGGTGCGGCCGGCCGGCGGATGACCTGGCTGGGGTCTTCCAAATCGAGCAAGCAGACGCCCAGTCGATAGATTTTGTCCTGATCCACACCGTGGTACAGCATCAGCCAGCCATATTCTGTCTCGATGGGCGCGCCATTGGCTCCGACCTTTTGACTATCCCAACCATCGCCAGGGCGGGGGCCGAAGATGGGAGCCATGTCTTCCTCGCGCCAGGTGATGAGGTCATTGCTTGTGGCGAACCAGACATCAGGATGGCGGCGATGAAAGGCGGCAAAGCGCCCGGCTATCTTGCGTGGGAAGAAGACGTGGTCTTTGTTATCTTCGCCACTGACGATGGAACCAAGCCGCTCCCAGGTAATCAAGTTATGGCTGCGGGCGATCATGGGCAGGATGCCGCCGCCGCGCACTGCTGTTTCGGGTGGGCCGTGAAACTCACGACCATAAGCGGTGTAGGCCATGTAGAAAACGCCGTCGATTTCGACCACGCGCGGGTCCTCGACGCCTCGCGAGTCGGTGTTATCTTGCGGTTCCAGCAGTGGTTGGCGCAAACGATTCCAGTGCACGCCATCCTCGCTGACGGCGTAGCCGATGCGGCTGACCCAGTCCAGTCCCTGGGCGCGGTAGTGCATGTGGAACAGGCCGTTGTGGAAGATGACGGAGGGGTTGAAGACGTTGTAGGTTTCCCAGGATGAGGTGGGGTCTGGAAGGAGGATAGGGTTGGCAGGGTGTCGGGCGAGTTTCATGATGTTTTTTGGTGGTGTGGTTCCAGGCGTAACGTCAAGATCTGATAAGGCTTGATGGCCACTCGCAAGTGATGGCCGTCCACTTCCAACTGTTTCTGATTTTCCTCAAGCAGATTCGTGCGCCAGGCACGCGCCAGGATAAAACTGGTGGTCAAGATCACGTCACCTCGCCTGCGCTGGCACTCGTACAAGCGTACAATCAAGCCTTGCCCATCCTCTGCTTGTTTGATAGTCTCGATGACAACATGCGGGTGGTGGACAGAAATGAAGGAGATAGGCGAGTTGTTGAGAGCTGAAGGGGATTCACCATCGACGTTGACAAAGACACTCAACGGATCGTTCAGTGCGTAGGCTGCGGCCACTGTGTATTCGTCCCAAATCCCGGCATGGGGCAGCAGACTGTATGCAAAGTGGTGTTCACCCAGGTCAGCCTCCGGATCGGGATCGGTTGGCCCGCGCAACAACGTCAGGCGCATGACGTTGTCGTGGATGTCGTGGCCGTATTTGCAGTCGTTGAGCAGGCTGACGCCATAATCCCCCTCGCTCAAGTCCACCCACTTCTGGGCGCTGGTCTCAAAGCGGGCCCAGTCCCAGCTGGTATTGCGATGGGTGGGGCGCTGCACATTGCCAAACTGGATTTCGTAGGTGGCGCGCGGTGAAAGTACGTCGATGGGGAAGGCGACTTTGAGCATCGTATGTCGCTCGCGCCATTGCATTGTTGTCTCAAAATCGAGACGGGGGCTGTTATGGGTCAGGGAGATGCGCTGAACGATGTCGCTGTTGAAGATGCGGCGTTTGATTTCCAGTGCGGCGCGCAAGGGGCCGTTTTCGATGACGATGATCGACTCAGCCGCTTCGGCAGTCCACATCCTGTCGTCGTAGAAAATATCGATTTCCCAGGCGTCCGGCGTTCTGGGGCGGTCTTCAAATGCCTGGAATTGGTTGGCGATAGCGCCTGGTGGGAGGATGTCACGCTCCGCTTGCTTATCGTAGATGCGGGTAATGTCTCCCGCTTCATCGAATTCCACTCGCAGAAGATCATTCTCCAACAGGGATGGCGAGGCCCGCAAGGATGACGTTGGCAGGGGTTGGGCCGAGTCT
>DUEF01000022.1 GCA_011176555.1 Caldilineae bacterium | reverse complement strand
CACCCGCGGCGCACCATCCGAGGGGGGGCTTGTTGGCGGAAATGGTAACCATAGAGATGGCGTCGGTGTCAATGATGGTTGGTAGTTTGTTTGCGGCGCATCAGGTGTTGTGAGGGACGGGGAGGCGGGCGCTGCTGAGGTTGGCGTCTTAAGCGTGCTAACACCCTTGTAAAGAGTTCCAAATAATAACGACATGATCAATACGGCTGCGGCTGGGGCGAGCCAACTGAAGGCCTTGCCGAACAAGGGGATTGCTAAACGTGAGCGTTGTTCAGCTTTTTGGTTCGCAGCGGCGGTTAGAAATGCGGAACGTCCAGGGCGCAGGCCATGCGGCGGCGGCGGCGTATCGGCCAAAGCGGACTGTACACTTTGGGCGATAGACAGCAGTTCCTGGAGTTCTGGGTCGAGATTGGCGGAAGGCGCGCCAGTATCGCCTTCGAGGAGTTCGTCTAAGGCTTTATCAAGGCGTTGTTCTTGTTTCGGGGAGATCATTACTCTTCTTCTCTTCTTCCACGATCATTTTGGGCGTATTGTTTTCGCAGATTGGCGAGCCCTCGGCGTTGGAGCGCACGCACAGCTTCTTCGGTTTTGTCGAGGATATTTGCTACCTGCGGGGCTGTCAGGCCTTCTCCAAAACGTAAGATGATGACGGTGCGCTGGTCCTCCGTGAGTTGATTGATTGCCTGCAGTAGCTCCTCGCTTTGCAGGCGCTGGGTTACCATGTAATCGGGCGTTGATTCAGGGGGAAGGGCAAGGCCATCGTGTAGCGCACTGGTTGGACGGCGTTGGCGCTTGCGAACATCATCGACAATGATATTGTGGGCGATGCGATAGAGCCATGATTGCAGTGCGTCGCGTGCGAACTTATTTTTGTCAAGCGCCTCCAGCATTTTGAGGAAGACGGCTGAGGTCAGGTCTTCAGCGCGATGCGCGTCACCTACATGACGGTAGATGTAGGCATAGATTTTTGTAGCGTATGTATCGTAGATCTGAGCCAGGGCTGTTGGATCACGCTTGCGTGCTTGCTCCAACAGCGATATTTGGTCAGTCATTTTGACGCCAAAGAATGGGCGCCTGTATCGTCTAGCATAACTATCTCCAGATTCGAATCATTTAGGGAATAGCTATGCCTACTCAATACGACGAAACAGGCGAGAGTATCAGTACGGGGAGTTGTACCAATGGGTTGACTATTAGTATGTCGTTCGTGTTCAAAGACGTTTTTCACCGCACTTCCTGCAGAAACGGTCGCCAGAAGTGAATTCGGCGCCACATCGCCTGCAGAAACGGTCTCGGCTAACCCCGCCCGGCTGTTTTCCTCCCGATCGTTTGGATTTCCTCCGACCGGTGAGCTCACTTACCGCGGGGGAGGGAGAATTTTCCGATCTGCGAGACTGCCATAGACCGAATGCGCCGCCTGCAATCAGGAGCACAGCCAGCCCGGCCAGACCCCACAAAATGAGATTGCGATTTGATGTCGTCTCCGGCGGCGCTGTTGGGGGAGCGGTGTTTTCCACCGCAGGCGGCGCTGCTTGTGGAGGCTGATTCGCCACCGTCAACGCTCCGGAGGGATTGTTGTAGCTGACGCTTTGGCTCAAGTCTTGCTCTCCGCTCATCGCCCCCACTTTACGTAAGAGCACGTGTTCGGTGGATGCCGGATCGTCTGAAGGGGTGGCGCTGGGATCGACCGCCACGTCTTCAGCGGTTGGCGGCAACACAATTTCTACGGCGGCGTTGTCCGCGCTGATATAACGGGCCGGTAGCACGAAATCGATTGTGCGTCTTCCGCCTTCTGTTGGCAACGTCGTGTAATACTCGAGATGGAATTGTGGGCCTTCGGGTGTGATCGAGATCAAATCGACGCCTTCTGGCGAGGTGATTTGTTCCCAGGCATTGTCCACCAATGTTCCATCGTCCGCAGTCGTGGCTACGGCATGCACACTGGCCCCAGCCGGTAACGGGAAGAGGACAGTCTGATGGGGTTGGGCCGTTTCGCCTTCCAGAATGACCAGCAGTTGGGGGCTATCATATTCCGGCCACAATCTGATGTCAAGCCACTTCAGGGGGACGACCTCTTGCGCGGAGGCAGGCAAAACCAGGGCGACGAACAGCAATGCAGAACTGAGGAGTAGGAAAGTGTAGCGTTTCATGGACGCAAGTATAGCATGATACGTGAGAACTAAAAAAGGCTGGAGACGATGCTCCAGCCCTGATGTTTTACTTGTGCCACCTGTGACTTGCCACTTGCACCTAACACTCGCTATAACCGCAATTGACGCATTTCTTGCAACCTTCGATGTACATCAACGACGCCTGCCCACATTCGGGACAGAGATCGCCAATTTGGCTGAGCGGTAATTCCATCTGCTCCTCTGGCGTTGGCGCCGGCTTGGTTATCGCCTGCAATTCGACCTCTTCCAAATACTCGCTCAAAATTTGGGCGATGGCGTCGGGTAGAGAACGCACGCGGCGAGGGCCGAAGCCGAGGGGCCGGCCGCCGCCGATGCCGCCCAATTGGTAAGTGACCTGTTGCAGCCGTTCCGTGGGAGTTAGCGGGCTGGGCATACGCAGGATGTAGCTGATCAATCGCCCCAGGGCTTCGGACACGGCAGCGACGTCGGAACCGGCTTTGCCGACATTGAGGAACACCTCGAAGGGTTCATCGTCCTCGTCCGTGCTGTTGACAGTGATGTAGGCGGTTCCCAACGGTGTGGGACGGCGGAAGGTGACGCCAGTGAGATGGCCGGGGCGATGTTTACGGGGCGGGACCATGTAGCTGGGCGGTGCCGCGGGATCGTCCAGCGATGGCGCGACGCCGTTCAGTTTGTTCTTGGACTCGGCCGTAGCTTTGGTCTCCAGGACGACATCCTGGCGACTTCCCGTCACATACACGGTCAAGCCTTTACACCCCAGGTTCCAGGCGTCCAGATAGGTTTGTTCGACTTCCTCGACCGTGGCGTTCGGGGGGAAGTTACAGGTCTTGGAGATGCTATTGTCAACGAAACGTTGCAGGGCCGCCTGCATGAGCACATGTTGCTCTGGCGTAATGTCTTGGCTGACGACGAAGGTGTGCAGCAGGTGCTCTGGCAGTTCTTCCACGCTTTGGCAGGAACCTGTGTGTAAAACTTCAACTACGATTCGTTCGCGGTGATCGCCGCTGATGCCAGCCTCTTTGAGCGCATCGAGGAAGAGGGGGCTGACATAGGTGAGGGGCACGTCACCATCCGATTCCTTGACATAACGGGTATAGGCCAGGGCAAAGACAGGTTCGCAGCCATAACCTTCGCAGCCTGTCACCGTGCCGATGGTGCCTGTGGGGGCGATGGTGGTTTGGGCGCCGTTACGGATGCCATGCGCCATAATGCCGGTGACGATGGCGTCCCAATTCAGCGATGGACGGCCAAAATCCCGAGAATAGGGCGTCAGGGGGGTGGGAGGCTCCCATTTTAGATTGGTCGGGTCATAAATGGAGCCGCGGATGGCGGGAAAAGCGCCGCGGTCCCGCGCCAGAGTGATGGATGTGCGCATGCTGTGATAACGCACGAATTCCATGATTTGAGAAGCCAATTCTTGCGCCTCTTCCGTACCGTAGCGTACGCCGAGCGCGTACATCATATCGGCCAGGCCCATAATGCCCAGCCCGATGCGTCGCACGCGTAGCGCCGCCTCGCGCAGTTGGGGCACCGCCGGCACATAGGCATTGGCCTCAACGACATTATCGAGGAAATGCGTAGCTGTTGCGGTCGTGTGCTCAAGTTTTTCCCAGTCGATTTTTCCTTCATCGTCAATGTGTTGGGCCAGATTCACGGAGCCCAGGCAGCAGTTTTCGTACGGGCCAAGCCACTGTTCGCCGCATGGATTTGTCGCTTCGAGATCGTACAGGTGCGGGACGGGATTGGAGCGATTGGCGGCGTCCAGGAACAGCACGCCCGGTTCGCCATTGCGGTGGGCGTAAGTTGCGATCTGGTTGAACAAATCGCGGGCGCGTACGGTGCGCATCGCCACGTCGGAGCGGGGATTGATCAGATCAAAATCACCATCGTCGGCGACGGCCTGCATGAATTCATCGGTAATGCCGACGGAGATATTGAAATTGGAGATTTTGCCTTCTTCAGCTTTGCTGGAGATGAATTCTTCGATATCCGGGTGATCGACGCGTAACACCGCCATATTGGCGCCTCGTCGCGTGCCTCCCTGAGCGATAACGCCGAACGCTTTGTCATACGCCTCCAAAAATCCGACCGGGCCGGTGGCGATGCCCGCCGAAGTCATCACCTTATCGCCGCGTGGCCGCAAACGACTGAAGCTGAAGCCGTTGCCGCCGCCTGTCTGCTGGATGAGCGCGGCGTTGCGCATGGTCTGAAAGATGCCGTCCGGGTGTTTGCCCATGTCATCTTCGATGGGCAATACGAAACAGGCTGCGAGTTGCCCCAGGGGTGTTCCTGCTCCCGTAAAGGTGGGAGAGTTCGGGAAAAAACGGAGGCTGGTGAGCAATTCATAGAACTGCTGAGTCGCCTGATCGCCATCGCCACCGAATTCATCCTCAGCTTTTCCCACATGAGAGGCCACGCGGAAGAACATCTGGGCGGGGGTCTCCACCGACTGGCCGTCCAGCCCCTTGCGCAGGTAGCGACGTCGCAACACTTCCAAGCTGTTCGGTGATAGCGTGATATCGCTGTCTCGAACATAAACAGGGATGTTTTTTTGATTGCTTATGGTTGTGATTTCGGTTGTCATGTTGGCGGCTCCTCAATAAATGCAAGAATAAAGGTGATAAATGCGTTTACTAGCTAAGGTCATGCGGTGTTCACGATCGCAGTGGAGAGCGTCATGCAGCGACAGACGCTGCAATAACGTTTGCGATCGTGCAGTGTGGGGTCTTAATTTCGTCCCATCAATCGATCTAACTCCGCCCGCACAGCTTCGAGGTCGGGTAGATCCATATACACCGTGGCGAAACGGATATAGGCCACCGGATCGATTTGTTTGAGGCCATCCAAGACCATGTTGCCGATTTCGCTGCTGGGGATTTCGGCTTTGCCCGCGCTGTGTACGTATTCTTCAATTTGATTGGCCAGCCCCTCCAACTCGCTCATGGCGATAGGGCGTTTTGCGCAAGAAATGCGAATGCCGTTAAGTAATTTGATGCGATCGAAGGGTTCGCGGCGGCCATCCGATTTGATGATATGGACCGATGTGCTGATTTGCTCATAGGTCGTGAATCTTTGCCCGCAACTGATGCACTGGCGGCGGCGCCTGATGCCATCTCCAGATTCACGGGTGTCGACAACACGCGAACGTTTTTGATTACAATGTGGACATTTCATGTGTCATACCCAAATGCGCTGGGTGCCAAGCGTATGAAGATAAAAGGCTCAAAATTCAGAAACCAAATCGATTCCATCACCTTCCAAAGTTTTTGGGCCTTTATGGGGAAACTGTTTACAATACGAAATAGATTGTGCACTAGATATTGTGGTTGAAATAGTAATCTACACAATATCTGGTAGTGAAGGGGGAAGCCAGTATAGCATAAAAGTCCATCCCCTACAAACCATTTTTCAGTGTATCTGTGCGCCTCATTTGAAAAGACGCGTTTGCACTGTCACGAATCAGTCGCAGAATCCCTCGTTTGCCCCCTAAAACCACCTGATCTGGCTCAGCAGACAGGCTTGTCGCGACTTGTTCTCTGGCCCGAAGCATTCTCCTATCAACACTCATGTGCGTAAATCTTTTAATGTTGAAACGGAAAATCCAGAGGGTTGGTGAGCAACCGTTTGAGAATGGGGGGCCCGAACTCATCAGGTGACGAGAAACCAGATGAGTCAAACGTTATTCTGAAATCCACGTTGGGTTATTGGTTGCGGCTGCGCGCTCGTCGTAGAAAGGCCGGGATATCCAAGTCCTCGGTGTCGTAGGAGCGCGTGGTGAAATCGATGGTTTTGCTGGATGTCGCTGGTTGCTGCTGACTCTGCATGGAATCGAAACCGGTGGCGATGACCGTGATCCTGAGTTCATCGTTCAGGCTGGGATCGATCACCGCGCCGAAGATGATATTGGCATCGGGATGCGCCGTGCGGCGGATGATCTCGGCTGCTTCGTTGACCTCGAACAGGCTCATGTCGACTCCGCCCGTGACGTTGAACAGGATGCCCCTGGCCCCATCGATGCTAATGTCGAGCAGTTGTGAGTGGATGGCCTCTTCCGCTGCTTGCTGCGCCCTATTTTCGCCGCGACCACTGCCGATCGCCATCAACGCCGCCCCGCCCTCGCTCATAATCGAACGCACATCGGCGAAGTCCAAGTTGATGAGGCCGGGGATGGTGATCAGTTCACTGATGCCCTGAATGCCTTGCCGTAGCACATCATCGGCGGTGGCGAACGCTTCTTGAACGCTGGCGCGTTTGTCGACGATTTGGAGCAGGCGGTCATTGGGGATGACGATTAGCGTGTCTACGTGTTGGGAGAGCGCCGCGTGGCCTTCTTCCGCGATTTGGCGGCGCTTTGCGCCTTCGAATGTAAACGGTTTTGTCACAACGCCGATGGTGAGTGCGCCCGTTTCTCGCGCCAAACGCGCAATCACCGGCGCTCCACCCGTGCCTGTGCCGCCGCCCATCCCCGCCGTGACGAAGATCATATCAGCGCCCTTGAGGACTTCGGTGATTTCTTCGGCCGATTCCTCCGCTGCCTGTTCCCCAATGCCGGGATCGCCGCCCGACCCCAATCCCTTGGTCAGTTTATCGCCGATGCGAATCCGCAAAGGGGCTTCGGAGAGCATGAGCGCCTGCGCGTCGGTATTGACAGCGACAAACTCGACGCCCTGAATACCTTCGGCGATCATGCGGTTGACGGCATTACCGCCACTTCCGCCTACACCGATGACTTTGATCTGGGCCAGGTTTTCTACATACGGACGGGGTGAACTGCTCATTGAATCGATTCTCCTAACAAATAAACGGGGCATGCAAGCGTAGCTTGGGGGAGATAGCTTATCCCTACCTAATAATACCGTGTTGTGTGTAAATCCCCAAACTGGGACTTATGAATATCGCGCGGCAACGGAGAGGCGTGTGCTATGGGGCGCGCTGCGTTCTCGTTGTCGGCGCTATTTGGGCAATAGATTGCGAAAGAGTTCTCCAAAGCGGGATGTCCACTGCGAACTGCGACGCGTGGATTCGTAAGGATCGCTGCGCTGTGCCCAGAGCAGCAAACCAAAGCCGCACGCATTTTCCGGTTTGAGCCATTTTCGCTGAACATTGCCGATGCCATTGGGCGCGCCAACGCGCACGGGCGAACGAAAAACCTGTCGCCCCAGGTCGATCATGCCGGGCAGTTGCGCTGAACCTCCGGTGAGGACGACGCCCGCTGGCAGCAAACCATCGTAGCCAGAGCGTCGGATTTCTTGCAAGATGTAAAGCAATACTTCCTCGCTGCGAGCTTCCAGGATCTCGGCGATAAAACGGCGGGAAATGGCCTGAGATTGAGCGTCGCCAAAAGCGCTGGCGCTGATTACTTCATCCTCCGCCACCCATTCCGGCAGGGCGTGTCCATAACGCAATTTCAGGTTTTCGGCTGTGTCGTAAGGCGTGCGCAGCCCCATGGCCAGATCGCGGGTGAGATTGTCGCCCCCGATCTCCAGCACGACTGTGTGCCACACCGATCCGTCCAGATAGATGGCGATATCGGTCGTGCCGCCACCGACATCTGCCACGACCACGCCCATATCGCGTTCATCCTGGGTGAGCACTGCTTCGCCGCTAGCCAGCGGTTCGAGCACCAATTCCGCGACGGTGACGCCATTGTTTTGGACGCAATCCACCAGGTTTTTGATGGCCGTGGTCGCCCCCGTGATGATGTGGGCGTTGACTTCCAGGCGGTAGCCGTGCATGCCGATCGGCTCGTTCACGCCTTCCTGTTGGTCGATGGTGAAGTTGCGGGCGATGGTGTGGATGATCTCACGGTCGGGGGGCAGCGGAATCGCGCGGGCGGCGTCCAGGGCCCGGTCGATATCTTGCCGTGTGATGCTGCGTCCGCGAGGGATGGTGACCGTGCCAAGGCCATTTTGCGATTTAATATGACCGCCAACAATGCCCACAAAGGCGCTTTGCACCGTAACGCCCGCCATCTGCTCCGCCTTTGCGATAGAGTCGGAGATGGCTTGCGTGGCCGCAGATACATTGACGACAATGCCTTTGCGCAATCCCTCGCTGCGCGTGCAACCGGCGCCGAGCAAGCGCAAACGCCCTTCTGGCGTCGATTCTGCGATAAAGGTGCAGATTTTGGTGGTTCCTACATCAATAGCGGTGATTATTTCAGACACGGTTTTTCGTCACTTGGTCGTGGGATCGTGCAGTCGCGTAGTCGCTAAGTCGAAAATTGGTGGTTATCGACTATCGCGTCGGTCGACTTTGCGTGGCAGCCTGCGATTTATGGAAGTTCAGAAATTCAACCGGCAATAGATTAATGTGACCTCCGGGAGGTGGCTGCAAGGAATTATGCCAAAAACAAGCCACTTTGCCAGCCAGATTCTTCGGAATTGGCGTYCTATTGTCGCCACCTCCCGGAGGTCTTGATTACCGGATTATTTATTGAATGTTCATCAATCGGRGGNNCGGTNTMGCSWCAGGATGGGCAGGTAGACCTTGCTGCGTTCATCGTACAAGCCAAAGGGAAGATCGAGCACGGAGTCGGGCGCGATGGCGACGTTGTCGTACTCGGTGCCGGTGGTGGGGACAAGGTCAGACGGTACGCTTTCGACGACCCGATAGATGGCGGGCGCTGGCAGGGTGTCGAAACGGGCGAAACCATCACCGCCGCTCACGGCCTGGACGACCTGGTGTTCCGCGGTATCGAAAACCGTAAATTTGATTCCGGCCAACGGTGGTTCACCAGACTGTTTGAACCCATCCCGATTGAGGTCATTCCAGACAAAGGGATGAATGGAGCCATGGGGAGCGGGACTGGGGGTGAGCGTCGGCGTCGGAGTGGGTGTGGGCGTGGGGGGGGCGACGACGCCAAAACTAATTTCCAATGAGCCTGCGCCGGGAGCTAGCCAGCGATTGGTGGGGGGCGTTGTCACTTCCCAACCATCCGGTACGATAAGGAGCAAATTGTACGTTGCTGATGCAAGCCCAACGAATTGGTAACTGCCATCGCTAGCAGACGTTGTTTCCGCCAACAAATCACCCGTAGCGTTCTTGAGTTGTAGGGTGGCGCCTTCGGCGCCTTCTTCGCCCGGATCGATCACGCCATCTTCATTGAGATCGGACCAGACGACGCCATAGATGCGCCCGCCCGTTGGCGTCGCTGTCGGTGTGGCGGTAGGGGTCGCTGTCGCCGTTGGCGTGGGCGTGCTCGTCAGCGTCGGGGTGGGTGTCGGTGTTTGGGTGGCGGTTGGAGTGACAGTCGGGGTGTTGGTGGCCACGCGCGTGGCCGGGAAGTCGTTCCCGGTATGGTCGCCGCCCGCCGTGACGACCACCCAGCGTTCGTACAACGTCATCGTCCAACCCAACGGTGGCGTTGGCCGCACTCGATAGGTGGCGGGGCTGACGTTAATGAATTGATACAAGCCATCGTTATCGGTTACAACCTCCCGCACGACTGTATCGCCAGCGGAATTAAACAACTGCACGAGAGCGCTTGGAACCGGCGGTTCAAATGGATCGTGGTAGCCATCTCCGTCCACATCTTCAAAAACGTAGCCGGAGATGTTCCCGGTGCTGCCGGGCGTGGGCGTGACAGTGGGGGTGAGGATGGGAGTACTGGTGGGCGTGGCGGTTGCCTGACCGGTAGCGGTAGGCGTGGGCGTAATCTGCGGGACGTCGCTCAAGCGCTGCACATCCACATGGTGCACGTATTCGTCGCCATCCATTGCGCCTGCATCGCTGCGACTGTCGATGTAGAAGTCGGCGCCGCCGTTAAGCCTGTTGCCCAAATAGCCATCCTCGATCAGGAAGGTTGCCACCTTCCAGCGATTGCTGTTGGTTTTCTGAACATAAGCGGGTTTCGGATCGGGGAGAATGCCGGAAGTCGGCAGCCCGCCCCCAATCGCTAGCCCCGAACGGACGTCCCAGTCTTGCAGGGCATAAAGCGTCGCCGGTTTTTCGCCGGTCACGGAATCGTACATCAAGCGCCAACGATCCGAACCGCTGTCCAGGTAAGTGATCGTGATGCGAATGTCGTGGGCGTCTCCGGGATTCGCGGGCGCTGAGAGATAGCGGTCATCGGCATCGAAGAAGAAACCGTAATTGCCAGTCGCCTGGTCGCTGCGCCGGGCCACGAATCCCGGATCGACCTCGACCTGGACGAAATAGTCGGGATAGCTTTCTGCGGCCTCGATGTGATACAGGCCAGCGTTATTGAGGTCGGTGGAGTAGGGTTGGGTGTTGTAGTGCCAGGGCTTGTCCAAGACATTCGAGGGTGCTGAATCCCACCCCATGATGTGACTGGGATCGGTGAAGCGCTGGTCGTCGGTGTAGGGGATGGTGACGCCGCCCGAGACAGTATGTACTTGTTTGAGGTAAAACTCGTAATTGCCATTGGTGGGCCAATCGTGCCAGGGGTTGTGGGGGAAGAAATAGTAGCTCAGGTAGGTGGGATTCCGGTGTTCTCGCATGCGCGACCAGATGCTGGGCGGCGTGTTGTCCCCCGGCTGTAAGCCTGTCCCCATGTAGGTGCTGGACCATTCGGCGATGTCCCGATTTGCGGGCGAGTCATGTCCATCCCAGAATGCGGAAAGACGGATATAATCGGCATGGACATCGAGGGCGCGGGCCATCGACCAGTAGAATTCGTTGGGCGTGCTCATCATGTAGCCGTAACTTTCGAATGACATGGGGACCTGATCGCCATAAAGCCGGGCCTGATCGTACATCGCCGTGCATTGTTCGTTGGCATCGGTGCTAGCACAGTTTTCGATATCGATGATGTCCGAGACAATCATGTTGACCGAGAGGCCGACGTCTTGCGCCGCCGCATATTCGGCTATGCTACGGCGAGATTTGACATCCGGAAAGGAGGGGGCGTTTTGTGTGACGATATCGATGCCTGAACCGGCGAAAGCGCTCTTGTGCGTGTCGATAAGCCCCATGACATAAGACTCCCAGTCAGCTCTGCTGAGATGCCCGTTGTCTTCGAGAAAATCCTCATCTTTGGCGGCTACGCCACCATCGCGATTGTCGGCGGCTGTGTTTTCGCCATCCTTTCCCGCGCCGATGGCCAACCAACCAATTTTGTCCCGCTTGGGATGGTTTTTCAAATGATCGGCCAGCGCCTCGATGAAAATATCATATTGCTGTTGGTAGAAACTGTTTTTATAGTCGATAAGATACCATGTGCCACCGTAGTTGGTGCAGTCGGCCCATCTCGGATCGGCTGGATTGCGTTCGTCAGGATGGATAGAGGCGATTACGGCATCATCTGAGTTGCCGAGGACGCCGTCCGGCCCTGCTCGCACAAAGTAGGGCGTCATATCAACGCCTTGCTGATTTCCTCCGTCACATTTGACATAGCGCCCCGTGTAAGTGAACAAGGCGATGCCGACGGCTTCGTAGCCATTGGCCAGAACGTCATCGATGTATTGGTCGAGCCACGACCAGCGATAGACGCCAGGCGCGGGGTTGAGTTCCGCCCAACTCCAAAAACGGAAGGAGCCGATGGCATGGTAATCGGCGGGCGACAGGAAACGCCAGCGGCCATTCTCGATGTAGAAACCGGTCGGTTTGGAGGGCGCTGTGCGATCTACTTCCGCAGGTTTAAGCGTGTTGACTTTAGGCGTGATCGGCCCCAAAGCGTTGGTCGCGACCATGGGGATGAACAAACCCAGAATCAAGAAGGTGTAAAGTAGTAGCGTGAGTATGCGTCTAGATTTCATGGCGTTAGATGAGCGAGAATATCGATGAAAAGAGAAGGCCGCCACGGGGAGCGGCGGCGCAGGCAAGACGGAAAAAAGGCGGGAGAGGGCTGAAGCAGTCTCCCCTGGTGAACGGCCACCTCTGCTTCAGGGCCGCTCCCGCCATTTCCTTCACTCTAACATGGGAAGATGAATTTGGGATGACAGCGCTTCCCCAATTTTGTGAAAGTTTTGTAAGATAGCCTGACCCCATACTCTACGCAGGCCGTCGGCCCACAACCCGCGCCGGCGAACCCACGGCGATGGCCATGGGGGGGATGCTTTCGGTGACGACCGCACCCGCCCCGATGATAGCGCCCCGGCCAATGGTGACGCCGTCTAAAACAATCACACCCACGCCCAGCCAGGCGTCGTCCTCGATGAGGATATCCCCTTTGCTCGTGATCGGTTGTTTGGAAATGGGAATGGCCGGGTCGGAAAAGCCATGCTGGTAGGAATACAGGGCGCAGTTCGGGGCAAGCTGAACGTTGTCGCCGATATGAATGCCGCCCAGCGCCGCCGTCAGGTTGCAGCGGGCCTGGATGTGCGTGTTCCGACCAATCGTGATCGCTCCGCCCTGGATCAGTTCAAGAACCGTGTAGCGCTGGATGGAGGATTCCTGCCCGATGATAGCCTTCCCGCTATCTTGGTGCGCGAAAATGGTGACGTCATCATCGATGAATACTCGCTGCCCGACCTGCAATTGCGGGCAGTGGATGTCGGCCCAGGGCGAGATATAACTCTTGCCACTGAAGTTGATCAACTTACGCCGGGCCTTGTAGGGGCCAGCCAACTTGCTGGCCAGCTTCAGAAAGGACGCCCCCACCAGCGGTAGGGCGGCCAGGGCCAGAAACAATTTGAGGATGCGAGTTTTCATAGGAAACGAAAAAGTTGTTGACTCAGAGGAATTGTGCGTCGTGCGTGCCGCGTTGCAGCCTGACCAGATGAAACACGCTAAATATAGCCGCGTTCTCTGTACCAATCGATCTCCCGCCGCACAGCCGTGAGCAGATCCGATTGCGGCATGTGCAGTTCGGTGATGGCGCGGGTGGGGTTACAAGTGAGACGGTCGGGCGCGACGCCCAAGGTGGATGATGTGGTGGCGGCGGGACGGAGTCGGATGCGGTGGAGCAAGGCTTTTGCGCGG